>JBGPJR010000010.1:0-13836 GCA_041485545.1 Terriglobia bacterium | reverse complement strand
GCCTTTGGATTGACGTTTCTGGAGACAAGGTTAGAGTGGGTGGACGAGGAGACAATAGCACTTGGGGGCCCTTGGCGAGTACTGACGGTAGCTCCGGAGGCTAGGGCTTGCGCGCGACAACGGTCAGCGTTCCGCCCCGGCCGCGGGCGGCATCCCAAAGGGCCCTCGCCAGTGCGGGAGCAGTGAGCGCGGCGGCCAGCCAGAGTTGCGGGGCGCTGCCTCGCCCCGATGCCGGTTCTCCCTTCAGCAGCGAGTAGAGCCGGTTTTCATTTCTTGCCAGCCGATTCATCCAGCTTTGCAGCGTGCCGAACCAGTCGTATTCAAACGAAAACGTCGCCCGGCGCGTGATGTGGAATCCGCTCCGTTCCAACAAGGTTTCCAAAGCCAGCGGCGAAAAATGCCAGAAATGGCGCGGCAGGTCCAGGTGGAACCAGTCCGCACCGGAGGCCTGCGCCTCAGCGCCTCCAAAATTCGGCACGGCAATAGAAAGCCACCCGCCAGGGCGCAAGATGCGGTGAATTTCCCGCAGCGCCGACACCGGCTCGGGCAGATGCTCCAGCACGTGCCAGAGCACCACCACCTGAAAGTAGGCGGCCGGAAACCGGGTTACTGTGAGGTCCTCATAGAAAACGTACGGCGAGACGGGCGCCCCGGGGTAGTGACGTTCTAGCCCGTAGGCCCCAAACCCAGCCGCGCGCGCCAACTGCACCAGAGTGCCGCGACCGCAGCCGACATCCAGCAGCCGCCCGTCGGTTCCCAGCAGCGGCCTCAGCCGTTTCCATTTGAACAGCGCCAGCGTGGCGATGGCGGCCTCAAGGACGCGCTTGAACTTTTTCTTGCCCTTTCCGTAATACCGCTCATCGTAAAGCGTTTCCAGCTCCCGCTCGGCGGGCCGTGGAAACAGGAACGCCACGCCGCACGCCGGACAGGCGAACAGGCGGTGCGCTCCCGCTGCCAAAATCATGGCAAACGGGCCGCGCGACGGGCAGACGGGGCACCCCGCCGGGCGGTCATAGGAACTGCTTGAACTGATAGATTCCAGTGCGATGGACAAAGTATTTCAATACCGTCTTCAGAATGCCAAAACCGTAGACACAGCCCTGGCCGAACCGCACCGAGGAGCAATCGTAGCTGTAGCGGGTGGTGACGGGAATCTCCCGAAAGCGGAATCCTTTGAGCACCAGCTGCACGATGATCTCGTTGTCAAACAGAAAGTTTTCCGAGTTGGCCTCGAAGTTGACGCTCTCCAGCGCCCGGCGCGTAAAGGCGCGGTATCCGGTATGGAACTCGGAAAAGTGCGTACCCAGAGCTACGTTCTCGGTTCCGGTCAGAAACTTGTTGGCCACGTACTTCCACTGCGGCATGCCGCCGGCCAGCGGGTCGCCCAACATGCGCGAGGCCAGCACCACCTCGGCCTCGCCGCTGCGCAGCGGGGCCACCAGTTCGCCCACAATGGAGGGGTCATACTGATAGTCCGGGTGCAGCATGACAATGTACTCCGCCCCGCGCTCCAGCGCGCGCGTGTAGCAGGTCTTCTGATTGCCGCCGTAACCCCGGTTCTTGCGATGCCGGATGCAGTGGATGGGCAGCGAGGTCGCCACCGACCAGGTGGCATCGGAGCTGGCGTCATCCACCAGGATGATCTCATCGTAGACGCTGGGAGGAATGTGGTAGTAGGTCTTTTCCAGCGTGCGCGCGGCATTGTAGGCCGGCATCACCACGATGGTCTTGCCGGGCCGGTGCGGCGTCTCGACTTGGCTCTCGGCGTCAGTGTGCGGAAGGGTCATAGCCGCATCCCAGGCTGCTGGGGCCGATTCTACCATGCCCCCGGCCTTCTCTATTCTAATCGGCGGCGAGGCAAACCGGTGCTGTCCCTTTGCACCTCTGTTACAAACTGAGATACGGCGGGCAGAAAGGCGGGAGATCGCGGGGGGAGGTCCTCAGAGGCATCGCGCCTTGCGATGCCCCTGAGGTTCACTATCAGGAAGAGAAGGCGCTCAGACGATCCTCTCTTAAAACATCTCTGGAAAGTACCAGGTGATCACCGCGTTCACCCGCTTGTCGGTTACGATGATGCTCTTGTGCGCGGGGTCCACTGTGGCCCCGCGGGGCTGCCGGATGAGCTGGTTGGGTCCTCCGAACTTCCAAATCGGAGGGACATCGCCGTACTTGGCGTAGCTCCACACGCCGAAATAGCTGTTCGGCGTTCCCAGCTCGCCGGGCCCGTACATTCCAATGATCATCAGCTGCTTGGGAGGATAGACGGCGAACGGGGCCTGTGTGCCGAGCATTTCCGAATTGGGCCCTCCGATCATGCCCTTCGGTTTCACGTTGCCGTTGGCCGTACGGTCGAAGATCAATGCCCGGCTGCGGCCCTGGCCGCCCCCACCGCCGACCACAATCAGCAGGTTATGCAGCGGGTCCACGCCCACGCTCCCCCCGCTCAGTTGCGTGTCCGGGCCCTGCAAGACCCGGAGCGGAGCCACATCGCCATTGGCACTCCCGGAGAACACCAGCACCTTGTTCCCCTGCGGAACGAAGACCTCGTTGTGCAGACTGTCAAACGCCAGGTGGTCCGGGTTCTTTAACTGCGTCTTGGGCCCCTGGATGCTCCGAATCGGCGCCACATCGCCGGTGGCATCTCCCCGGAAAAACATGACTGCCTGTCCATACATGTTCGGAATCATGAACACATCGCGAACGTCGTCGTAGGCGATGCCGTGCGTGGAGCGTGAGATCTGCGTGTTTTGTCCTGCCACTGCCCGCACCGGAGTTGCATTTCCTTCCGCCAACCTGGCGAATACCGCAACCTGCGGATGCGAGACTCAGTTCGGCACCAGAATCTGGTCCCGCTTGGAGTCATAGGCGGGCGCGTACGCATTTCCGATGTTTGGCACCCCCACATCCATGGGAGCGCTGCGGATCACACGCAGCGGGGCCACATCGCCGTTCGCGTTGGCCGGATATACGGCGGCGGAATGGTTGCCGAAATTCGACACCCATAGCTCATTGTGCTTGGCATCAAAGTAGACGCCCGTGGGACTCTTCACCATGCTCTTGGGGCCCTTGATAACCCGCCGCGGCGCCACGTCCCCTTGGTCCATCACATTGAACACCAGCACGGAATCCCCCGTGTCGTTGGCGATATAGAGGTCCCCCTTCACAGGGTCCACGGCCATCGCGGTCGGCCAGCTCAGTTGCGCTTTGGGCCCTTTGATCATGCGGAGCGGCGCGGTGTCTCCGGCGGCATCGATGGGATAAACCGTGATGGAAGCTCCCGTGAAGCGGCCCGTGCCGGGCACCGCAGACTCCCGCGCCATCGGCCAGTTCGGCTTCTCACTACCTCCGAAGCCGCCGCCGGTCGAGGTGGATTTGTCCTTTGTGGATACGTTGCCGAAATTGGAGACAAACAGAAGCTTCCGGGTGGAATCGATGGCAATGCCGTGCGGGTCCGCTAGCTGCGTCTTGTCTCCCTGCAGCAGCCGGACCGGCGGTTCATTGTCTTTGGCCATCTTGTGAAACACGGAAATCGCACTCGATTCCTGCGCCGTCAGGAACAGCTCCTGGCGCGTTTCATCCACCGCAATGCCGTACGTGGTGTGCGGCGTGTTGATGATCCGCGTGGGCGGCACGTTCCCCTTCTTGTCCCGGCCGAAGATGACCAGCTTGTCCACGGTATCGTTGTTCACCGCGTAAATGTCCCCAGTGGCCTGGTCCACATACACACCGCACTGGTACTCAATCGAGGTTTCCGTCCCGCCCAGGATTCGCTTCGGTTCGCTCATGGCGGCGGTGGGCGGCGTATTCTCCGTGCGGTTATAGACCAGAATCTGGAACAGGCTCTCATCGGTCATGACCACTTCATCATTGGTCAGGTCCACCGCAATCTGACTGTAGGCTGAGTAGTTGTCCTTGATCATCCGCAGCGGCTTCCGCTGACTCATTTCGGCGATCTGCGCCGGGCTCAAAGCCAGCTCCCCCTCCGGCTGCTGTTGCTGCAGGAGGCTGGACGCCAGACTCATGGTGGCGCTGGCCGGCTCCCACTCGCACATCTCCCCCGCCATCTGCGGCAGCGGCTGAACCGAAAGCAACTGCGGCTGCCCCGTGGGACGGCGCAGCGCTGTTTGTGAAACGGCGGTCAGCTCCCCGATTGAAACGCGGCCTCCCACCAGCACCCAGCCGGCCGCCGCGATCAACGCCGCGGCGAGCAGCACGGTTGTCGGCCGTCCATGCAGACACTTCTTCGCCTTCATGAGTGGACCTCCCTGAAAAGTTGGATCGGATCCGCAGAGAAACGAGCTGCAAGCCCGCAAGAAGGTCTGCGGTAGCCTACCGCAGAGCGGTCAAGGACTGGAACTCATCTGTTGCCGGAATGCCCCGCTCGCATGGCTCCACACTATTGCAAACCCCGCCCCTTGTCAACCGCAGACGGCAGCTCGCGCAACGGCTCGCAGCTCCACCGGGATTCTCCGGATTTGCCGCTTTGTCCGGCACGCCAAGAGCGGGTACAATGAGCCTAGCGGAACCCGGTGCCACTGCGTGCCGGGAAGGAGGCAGATGATGCCCCGATGGCTCGCCTTGGTTGGGATGCTCGTTCTCGGTGCGCAGGGTGCGCCGCTCCGAGCAGCCGACCTGAACGAGCAGTCGCGTGTCGAAATCCTTCGTTCCTTGATGGCGGAGTACGGAACCCTGCGCGCCCCGCTGCCGCGCGGCGACAAGGGCCTGCGTTTGCAAAACACGGGCGAGGTGGACCGCGAGAAACTGCTCCACGAGATCACCCAGAATGGCACTGCGCTCAAGAGCGGCGCCGTGGTGCAGATTACGCAAATCCAGTTCAAGGACAAAGAAATCCTCTTTGAGATCAACGGCGGTGGAAAAAGCAAGACCAAGTGGTATGAGCACATCCAGGTGGGCATGGGAACCCAGACCACTCCGATCAACGACCCCAACGCGAAGGTCTCGGCGGAGACCGGCTCAAGCATCACGCTGGCGTTCCCGAGCAAGCTGCCGGACCTGACACCCGATGATGTGAAGGACTATCTCTCCCCCGTCCTGGACCTGGATGCCAAAATCCCGACGCTGGGGCCTGCCGAGGAGGTCCCGCCCGAGTTCCAGAAGGCCATTGAGGAGAAGCGCGCCGTGGCGGGCATGAGCCAGGATATGGTGCGTGCGGCCATGGGCGCTCCGTCGCGCACCATCCGCGAGGAAAAGGACGGCGTGGAGCAGGAGGACTGGGTCTACGAAGCGCCGCCCACGAAGGTCATCTTTGTGACTTTCGAGGCCGACAAAGTCGTGGACGTGCAGGAATACCACGGCGGCGTGCGCGGGGAGACCGTCCCGTATCCGGCGGAGCCTCCCCGGTGAAGCCCAGGGGAGGCAGTTCCAGCGATGAAGATCAAGATTGAGTATTGCGCCGCCTGAAAGTACGAACCCTACGCCGTCAGTTTGACGCAGAAGATTCTGGAAGAGTTCAAACAAAAGGTGGAGTGGCTGCAATTGCAGCCGTTCGACGACGGCCGCTTCGAGGTCTTTGTGGATGGAAAGAAAATCTTCTCCAAACTGCAAGACCACCGCTTCCCGGAATATTCGGAGATACGCGCCGCGCTCGCTCCCGGCCGTCGTGGCTGACGCGACTTCATGATGCTTCTGCGCCGCGCACTGTTCGCCACACTGCTTCTCGCACTCTCCCGGTCCGCTCTGGCGCAGTCGAGCCCGCTTGAGATTCCGGTGGTCCTGCAACGCGCGCTGGAGCAGCTCCGCAACGGGCATTACCAGCAGGCGCTTGAGACCGCCGCCCCCGCCAGCGACGGGGTTCCGGTTCACCCGCTCTCGCCGCTCATCGTCGCCGAAGCCGGCTGGGGAATGATCTTCTGCCAGACCGGACACATCACGGAGCATGAAATCTGGAACACTGCGGACGCGGACACCTCGCCCGAGGACAAACCGTTTTTCGCCGCGGTTGAGAAAACCCTTGCGGCCAGCCAGGCGCTCCGTAAACGGGAACCCGCCAGCGCAGCGGTTGCGGACTTTTACGAAGGCATGGCTCATGCCGTGCGGGCGCAACTCTATACGCTCCGGGGCCAGGTATTGAAATCCGGCCGGGAGGGAACGCAGATGCGCGCTTCACTCCTGGAGGCGGTGCGCAAAGACCCGGCTCTGGAGCCGGACGCTGATGCGGGGCTGGGCGCCTACAATTACTACGCGGACGTGCTCTCGCCGCTCATCAAGGTGTTCCGTATGCTTCTGCTGATTCCGGGAGGGGACCGCGAAAAAGGACTGGAACAATTGCGGACGGCCTCGCAGCATGCCACGCTGCTCGCTCCCGAAGCAAGCCTGGAGCTGGCCCGCATCCTGGGAATTCGCGAGGGTAGGCACCGGGAAGCGCTTGCATTGCTTCAAGAGCTGGCCGCGCAGTATCCCGGCAACGCGCTCTACACTCTTGCCGCGGCGTTCGAGGCAGAACAACTCGGCGAGAAAGCCGCCGCGGCACAGTACGCCGCGAAGGCCGCAGTCTCCGCAGTCGAGATGGATCCCGCCTGCCGCCAGCGCGTCACCTCCGCCGCGACGCGCGCGGCGGCCCGCCTGCCGCAGGCACGGTAAAGAGCCCACTAAGGAATTTAGAAGAAGAGATACTTACGCCAACGCAGGTCGGTGTGTGCCATCAGGCGCATGAGGTGGCGGTTGGTGTGCAGATTGAACGGCCGCGGCTGGCGCAGCAGCTTCTTGCCAGCCTGTTCCGGCGTACGGTCGCCCTTGCTGTTGTTGCACGGATAGCAGCAGGCCACCAGGTTCTCCCAAGACGAATTGCCGCCTTGCGAGCGCGGATGCACATGGTCCAGTGTCAGCTCGGAGGCGCTGAACAGTGTGCCGCAGTACTGGCAGGTGTGCCGGTCGCGGATCAAGATGTTCTTCCGGGACAGGACGCGCGCCTGATAGGGGATGCGATGATATTCCAGCAGGCGGATGACGGAGGGAACGCGCATCGCCAGCCTTGCCGAACACACCTCGCGTGCCGATTCCTCCTCGGCCAGCGCGGCTCCTTTCAGGACCAGCACAATGGCGCGGCGTGCGCCGCACACATTGACCGGCTCATAAGTCGCATTGAGCACCAGCACGGGAGTCTGCAACATACATCTACGGTTTTGACCCGCGGTCCGGAGCCAGCGCCAGCGGCTGCCGGACATTTCCGAGGGGCAAATCTTATTATATTACATCCAGCCACGCCGCGCGCGCGCGCGCCAGCGTCAGCACCGAAACGCTGCGGGCGCCCGCCGCTTGCAGCGCGGCGGCGCAGGCGTTGGCGGTCGCTCCAGTCGTCAGGACATCATCCACCAGCAGCACCCGCAGGCCTCGCACACGTTCCGGCCGAGGGACCGCGAACGCGCCGGCCACATTCTTGCGCCGCGCGGCGGCCCGCAGCCCGGTCTGCGGACGGGTATCCCGCACCCGCACACAGTCCTTGCTGCCGGCGGGAATGCCCTGCATGCTGGCCAGTTCTGTGGCTAGCAGCGCCGCTTGATTGAAGCCGCGCCGCCGCTCTCGCCGGGCGTGCAGCGGCACGGCGAGGATCAAGTCGAACGCGGTGCCATCCATCCGGCCGAGCGCCGTCGCCAGATAGCCGGCCAGCGGGCGTGCTAGCGGCAGAAAGCCGTCGAATTTGAGTCCCTGAATCAGCCCGCGCAACGCCTCGTCGTACCAGCCGAAGCTGCGGGCTTGGTCGAACGCAAAAGCGCCGCGGCGGCACAGGCCGCACAGAACCGCGGCGGCGACGGCCGGCCTCTGCAGGAAGTAGCCGCAGTGCGCGCACTCGGCACCGTCATACGGTCTGACCGACGCCCAGCAACCCGCGCAAACCGGAACCCGGCCCCACGTTTCGACGGGTTGTTGGCAAATGCGGCAGGAGGCGGGAATCAGAAGGGAGAAGAGCGGGTCAATCACGGCGCGGCAGCGGGCGCGCGCCACCGTCAGAGGATTAGACAACGGACGCAGAGTCGAATCAACTGGGAAGACACACCTCCCGCGATCCCCGGGAGCCAGCTACAGCGTACCTTGCTCCTGCTTTTCCTGACAATCCAGGCAGTGCCGCGCCCAAGGCACCGCGTCCAACCGCTTCTGCTGCATTTCGCCTCCGCAGTGCACGCAGGTGCCGTAGGAGCCTTCCTCCATGCGGTCCAGCGCTCCCTGAATGAGCTGCAGGATAAAGCGGTCGTCGTTGCTCTTCTTGAAGAGAAACTCTTTGGTGTAGGAGTTGGTAGCCTTGTCGGCAATGTCCTGAGCCGCTTCCTCGTCGGCTTCGCGGCCGTCCTGCTCCGCCTTGGAGACAATCTCCTGCAACTGCTCGTGCCGGTCGAGCAGCCGTTTCTTGTACACCTCTAAACGCTTCTTTTCCATGCCCAGTTGCAGCGCGCTGCCACGAAGAATTTTCTGTGTCTGACTCTAAACAATTCATGTTAGCACGGAAAAACGCGGGCGTGTCAAGCACAGCGCACCCAACAGAAAAGGGGACTTCTGGGAGCGGCGCCTCGTTCCAAGAATGCAACCGATGGCCGGAGGCGGAGGCGCGGTGTGTAGCGCCCCCCCCTGCCGGCACCTCCGGGTTGTGGTCGACGACGTCATAACTCCAACCGCAGCCTGGCCATGATGGCGCTTAGCCCTTATCGCGCGGTGGGAAGTGTTTGAACGCTCCGGCGACCAGTTGGTCAACCTGCTTCGCGTTCTGAACATCGAGCGGACTGGACCCGGTATTGGTGCAATAGGCGCGCCAGACCAAGTGGTTGGTCTTGGCGTCGAGCATATCAATGACGAGCGTCCCTTTGGTGTATTCGTAGACGTAAGGGTCATACCAGCCCCAGCGACGCCAGCCGTTTTCCATGTCTCGCCGCTCTTTGGTAGCAAACCGGTAGCTCAGATAGACGTCCGGGCTCTTGCTGTCTTCCCGGAATCCCTTGCTCATGAGTTGCCGGTTCACCGCGTATTGGACACGGCCTGCCACCAGGGAATTGTCGCCCAGGCCGTTCGGTGCAGCTTTGCCAGCTTTCCAGGCAAACGTCTGGTACCGGCTGAAACTCGCTGCGTGGTCATAGTCCGTCTTGACATCAGCCAGCGCCGCAGCGGCCAGCAGGAAAAAAGACAAAAGAAATGCATACATTGGTTTTTTCATGGTGATCCTCCTTGCAGGGCACCACTACAATCTGCCTTGCTCATCTACTTGGATGCTTTGAATCAGTGCCGGGGATGCTAAGGCGCGAGCGTTCTTATGCCAAAGGGGCCTTGGTTAGTCGCACGCGACGGGTTGCTATCCTGAGGGGAGCCGCCACCACGCTCCGATTCGCATTTGTGGCTCGCGACGAGCGGTTCGCTTAGCGGGCGTAGCCTTCGCTCTTCATGCGCAAGAAGGTGGGGACTTCCAGGTCGTCGCGGCGCACCGGACTGGGGATGCTACTCGGAGTAATGCCCTGCCAGACCGTGGCGTCCTTCATCGTTCCGGCAGCGCCGGCGGCGGCAGGATCGGCGCGGCGGCGCGAGCGCATGGTCTCCGGCCGGAAGCCGGTGGCGATGACGGTGATCTTCACCTGGTCTTTCATCTCGGGATCGAGCACCGCGCCGAAGATGATGTTGGCATCCTCGTGCGCGGCCTGCTGGATGATGCTGGAAGCGGCATGGACCTCTTGCAGCATCAGGCTGCTGGAGCCGGTGATGTTGATCAGAATCCCGCGCGCTCCGTTGATCGAGGCGTCTTCGAGCAAGGGGCTGGAGATGGCCTTGGTGGCCGCCTCCACAGCGCGGTTGGGACCGGTGGCGACGGCGCTGCCCATGACGGCATAGCCCATGCCGTGCATGATGGACTTCACGTCGGCAAAGTCACGGTTGATGATTCCGGGGATAACAATAATGTCGCTGATGCCTTGAACGGCTTGGCGGAGAATATCATCGGCGAGGCGAAAGGCGTCAAAGAAGCCGGCGTTCTTGTCGAGCTGCAGCAGACGCTCGTTGGGAATGGTGATGACGGTGTCCACGCTGTCGCCGAGCTCTGCCAGACCCTGCTCGGCCTGCGCCATGCGGCGCTTGCCCTCGAACAAGAACGGCTTGGTCACCACGGCGACCGTGAGGGCTCCCAGTTCGTTGGCCAAACTGGCGACGATGGGCGTGGCGCCGGTCCCCGTGCCGCCGCCGAGTCCGGTGGTGACGAACACCATGTCGGCGCCTTCCAGCGCTTCGATAATCTTGTCGGTGTCTTCCAGGGCCGCTTTGCGGCCAATCTCCGGGTCTGCTCCCGCGCCGAGCCCCTTGGTCAGCTTCGAGCCGATTTGAATCTTCACGGGCGCTTGCGAGCACTGCAAGGCCTGCTGGTCGGTGTTGGCGACGATAAATTCTACGCCGTCCAGTCCCGCATCGATCATGCGGTTGACGGCGTTGCCGCCGCCGCCGCCCACGCCAATCACCTTAATGCGCGCGCCATGGAGCGGCTCCTCCTGGAATGCGAACCGGACGGAATCATCGGTGAGTACGTTTCCCAGTGCCATCGTTGCCTAGTCCCTTCCTTGCCCTCCGCCGCGTACCGTGCGGAGTGGCTGCTCCCGTATTCGGGGGAATGGCTGTACGATACGGCAACGGGGCGCGCCTTGCAGCCGTTTTCTGGCGCACCGCGCACGTTGTCTCTTATCGGATAACACCTGCGCCGGGAAAATGTGATGCGAGGAAACCGGCTCCCGATTGCTACCGCGTCCTACCGGGTCCGTGCCAAAAGGTCCAGGAGACGGCTGGCGGCAGCGCCGTGGCGCGGCGTGCGCTGCTGCCGCACGCGCGCGCCGTAAAGCAGCAGGCTGAGCAGCGTGACATATTAGGGCGAATCGAGTTAATCGGGCAGACCCTGAATTTTCGGAGGCAAACCGATGCGCGCCGGCAGGTCCAGAACCTTCTCGGCCAGATCGCAAAGTCCGGGCAGGCGCGCGCCGCCACCAGAAAGAATCACACCGCTTGCGAGGCGTCCTTCCAGGCCAGCACGACGCAACTCGCCGCGCAGCAAGATAAACAGCTCGCGCGCTCGCGGCTCCAGAATTTCGCTAAGAACCCGGTGCGGAATCTGGCGGGACGGCTGCCGGCCCATCCCGGGCACTTCAAAGGAAGCGCCCTCGTGATACCAGCCCGGGAAGACCGAGCCGAACGTCTTCTTGATCATCTCCGCATCCGCGCGCGAGGTGCGCAATCCGATCGCCAGGTCGCCGGTAAAATGGTCGCCTCCAACGGATAGCTCGCTGGCAAGAACCAAACCGCCGTTGGCACAAACGATCACGGCGCTGGCGGGGCCGCCGAGCACGGCGGTTAAGACCCCCAGCTCCTGTTCTTCCGGGGTTGGGATGGCTTCCGCCGCGGCATACCCTTCTCCCACCAGAGTTTCCACGAGAACGCCCGCGCGATTGACGGCGGTGACCAGGTTCTGCGCCGCGGTGGCGGAATGCGTGATGACGTGAACCCGGACCTCCAGTTGCGTCCCCAGCATTCCGACCGGATCGCGAATTCCCTCCAGCGAGTCCAGGACAAATTCTTTGGGAACCAAGTGCAGGATGTCGCGGTCGGCGGCCAGCCGGAAGTCGCGCGCCGCCTCCAAGACACGCTGGACGTCTTCCCGGCAGACTTCGCGCGGCCGAGAGGAAAGCTGCACACCGGCGCGGCTGGCGATCCCCTGCAAGTGCGGGCCGCCGAGGCCCACAACCGCCGATTCGATCAAGACCCCGGCTTGTTGCTGGGCCTGCTCCACGGCGCGCCGCACCGCGGCCGAAACCTGCGCGATGTCGGCCAGAACGCCTTTGTTCCATCCCTCGGATTCTGTCTCCGCAAAACCAAGGAAACGCAGACGCGCCGCGTCATCGCCTGCCGCGACGGGAACCTGGGCGACCAGCGCCCGCGTCATGGAATTGCCGACGTCGAGGGCCACCAGATGTTCGGGTTGCTGGCTCATAAGGAAGGCCGGGGAGAGGCGGCGGGAGTGTTCTGCGGAGAAGAGTTCGAAGTCTGCGGGGTGTCCAGATGCAACGTCACGGGAATGCCAGCCTGGATCACCACCTGGCCTTCGTAGCGCAGATCAATCGAGTCGATGGGCCCAAACTGGCGGTGCCACTGTTCGATCTGGCTCGAAAAGACGGCGTAACGCTCCGAAAAGTTCTCCGAACCGAGGTGCAGCCGCACGGCCCCGAAAGAGCCCGCCACAACTAAAAGCACGTCTTCCGGGTCGGCCAAATCGATTTCGGAGATCTCTTCTGCGAGCGCGCCACTTCGGTGGGCGAGTGCGTCGGTGAGCGCGGCAAAGCGATGCATCTTCGCCCGGCGCTGCTCCGCAGACTCCCGCTCGGAAACACCGCGCACCACCGGCAACGAAAAGGTCGCCGACGGCGGGGACTCCAGAACCACCCCGGCGGCATCCACCAGCCTAATGCCGCGGCGTGTCCATAGAAAAGCGATTGGAACACGTTCCTGGATCGCAACCCAGATCTGGTCCGGCAAAATCCGTGTGACCGTGGCGGAGCGCACCCAAGGGATCTGCTCCACGGCGCGCTGGCGCTCCGACAAGGGAATGTCGTAGAGACCGTGATCGCGGTCGGGGGCAAACACGTCCTCCACGTCCGTGCGAGTCACGTAGCGCCCGGCACGCAACTCCACGGAACGCAGCCGGAAGCGCGGGTCCGTGTCCAGGAACCGGGAGCTCACCCACACCAGCGCGGCAGCGGCCAAAATTCCCCCCGCTAAACTCACGACGCGCCGGTAGGTGAAGGGCTGGCGAGCGCGCGGCCCATATTTCTCCGCCCGTTTCTGCAGGCGCAAATAGACCGGCGCCGTGGAGGTGTTGCCGCTGCTTCCCGCGCCGTTTGCTCCAGACTCGCTCATGAGAACGTCTGCGGCTCCGGCCTGCGCGCCCGCGATGCCGCACTCGCGGCGGACGTCAATTCTTCCAAACGATCACTTCCTCTTCCAGCTCGATGCCGTAGGCGCGCGCGATCCGCTCGCGGAGGAACTCCATGAGCCGGAAAATATCCGCCGCCGTGGCGCCGCCCCGATTCACGATGAAGTTGGCATGGCGTTCACTGATCACCGCGCCGCCGATGCGGTGGCCCTTGAGCCCTAGCTCGTCGATCAGCTTCCCGGTGGAGAGTCCGGGCGGGTTCTTGAAGATGCAGCCCGCGCTCTTTTCCTTCAAGGGCTGCGAACGGCGTCGCTTCTCGTTCAGCGCCTTTACATGCTCGAGAATCTCGCGGAACGGCCTTTCCTTTAGCTCCAAGGTCACCGAGAGCATCACATCGTCCGGGGCAAAGCTGCTCTTGCGATACTGGAAACCGATGGAGTCCGCGGCTAGCTCCTGGCGCGTTCCGGTGGCGCCGCGAAACACCGTGACGGACCGTACCAGGGGGCCGATGGAGGTTCCGTACGCGCCCGCATTCATGCGCAGCGCTCCGCCCACCGAACCCGGCACACCCACGAGTCCTTCCATGCCGCCCAGGTTCCGCGTGGCGCACTCCATCACCGAGCGGCCCAGGCGGGCCGCGGCCGCCATGTGAACGGTGCGGCCCTCAAAGACCAAATCGCCTGGTCCGGGGGCAAGCTGCAAAAACACTTTGCGAAACGGCTCATCCACTGCCAACACGTTGGTTCCGCCGCCGAGCAAGCCCCAGGAAAGGCCGCGCTCGCGCAACCCCTCGACGACGGGCTCCAGCGCCTCGTGGCGGTGGAGCACGATGAGATCGGCCGGCCCGCACACGCCGATCGAGGTGTGCTGGCTCAACAACTGGCCGGGCAGGAGTCTCCCGCCCCACTGCTCGATCTGACTAATGAACTGACGGTCTT
>JBGPJR010000009.1:0-14140 GCA_041485545.1 Terriglobia bacterium | reverse complement strand
GTTGGTTGCGTCCAGGCGGCCTCCCATGCCGACCTCCAGCACCGCGAATTCGCACTGCCGCATACGGAAGTACTCCATGGCCATGGCGGTGAGACATTCAAAGTAGGTGGGATGAAATCGCAGGGTGCCGGCCGCCAGCAGCGTTTCGATGCGTTCGTGCAGGGACGCAAATGCGTCCGCGAAATCCTCCGGCGAAATGGCTTCTCCGCCGAGCTGGATGCGTTCGCTGATTTCGACCAGATGGGGCGAGGTGTACAGGCCGGTCCGCAGCCCGGCGGATCGCAGGACCGCCTCCAGCATCGCGGCCACAGACCCTTTTCCATTCGTACCCGCGATCAGGACGCTGGGGTAGGCATCTTGGGGATGGTCCAACTCGCCGAGCAGAACGCGGATGTTCTCTAGCCCCAGCTTGGCCGCCGGAGTGCCGTCGGCAGGTGAGGCGCGGACCTCATTGCCCAGCGAGATCAGATAGCGGGTGGCATCCTCGTAATTCATGACACTAGTCCAGCAAGAATCGCAAGGAACGCGCCAGGAAGGCTTTGAGTTCCGGGCGGGGGACAATGGCGTCGAGCATGCCGTGTTCGAGCAAGAACTCGCTGCGCTGGAAGCCTGCGGGAAGCTTTTGCCGGATGGTCTGTTCGATGACGCGCGGACCCGCAAAGCCGATCTGCGCGCCAGGCTCGGCGATATTGAGGTCGCCCAGCATGGCGAAGCTGGCCGTGACGCCGCCCGTGGTGGGGTCCGTCAGCACGCTGAGGAACGGAACCCCCGCTTGGTCCAGCCGGGAAAGCGCGGCGCTGACCTTGGCCATTTGCATCAGGCTGACGGTTCCCTCCATCATGCGCGCGCCGCCGGAGGCGGAGACGACGATCAGAGGACGCCGGTTCTGGCAGGCACGCTCCACAGCGCGGGTAATCACCTCTCCCACGACGCTGCCCATGCTGCCCCCGATGAACTGGTACTCCATCGCGCAGATCAGGACCGGTATGCCATCCAGAGTCCCCTCGGCGGTGAGGATGGCGTCCTTCAGGCCGGTGGACTGCTGGGCCGTACGAAGGCGCCCGGTATAGGGCTTCAAGTCAGTGAATTGGAGCGGGTCGGTGGACTCCAGCGCGGTGTCGCGCTCCTCCCAGTGGTCCCCGTCGAGCAGGAGCCGCAGCCGCGAGCGGGCATCCAGGCGGAAGTGATGGCCGCATTTCGGGCAGACCTGCCAACTGGCCTCCAGGTCTTTCTTCCAGATAATCTGGCGGCAGCCGGCGCATTTGATCCACAGACCCTCGGTGTGCATCCGGGAGCCTTCCGGTGCTTTCAGCGGCTGTTTCTCTCTGCGAAACCAGGCCATTTGCGCTCCTCAAAAATGATGCCGCCGTATGCGCCGCCGAGCACTTCAGACGGCGCTAGGCACTCGTCATCGCGGATACGGGTGGTTCGAGAGCATCGTGAAGGCGCGGTAGATCTGCTCCAGCAGGACCACGCGAGCTACCTCGTGCGGGAGGGTCAGAGAAGAAAGCGAGAGCAACAAATCCGCCTCCTCACGAAACGACTGCGAAAACCCCTCGGCGCCCCCGACGCAAAACGATACGTCGCGCGGGCCGCTGTCTCGGGCGCGCTGGAGGAACCGGGCGAACTCCGCCGAGTCCCAGCTTTGCCCGGAGGGATCCAGCACCACGCGATAGGTTCCCTTCGAGCGGGCCCGCAAAGCGTCTTCCTCCACGGTACTCCCACCCCCGTCGCGGGCTACGCGGATCGGCACTCCCTGAAACGCGCAATAGTGGCCCAGCCTGCTGCTGTATTCCGCGGTTAGCGCGGCCACTCCGGGCAAGCGGGTCTTGCCGACCCACAACACCAGAACGCGCATTCGACTGTGCTGACGCGCCGTGTTCGCCTCGCGGACTCAAGACAGCGCTGCCGGACTCGAGCGCGCAACGCTTCATTCATCCGGCCCCAGAGGAACCCGCGGGGCCGTCTTCCAGAGCCGCTCCAGATCGTAGAAGCTGCGGGCCCGGGCCGAGAAAACGTGGACCACAAAATCCCGGTAGTCCATCAGCACCCATTCGGCGTGATTATATCCCTCTATATGAGCGGGCCGCAAACCAAGCAGAGAGAGGCGGCGCTCGATCTCATCGCAGATGCTCTGCACTTGCCGGCTGCTGGCGCCGCTGCAGATCAGAAAGTAGTCCGTAAACGTGGCCACCTCTCCGATTTGCAGCAGCGCCATTTCCTCCGCCTTTTTATCGCGGGCGGCTTCCACGGCCTCCCAGATGGGCTCCCGGACCCGAACTGGCTGCGTCCTCATTCGGAGTACAGGCCCACCTTGTGAATGTAGTCTTCGACCGCGCCGGGAACCAGGCCCGACAGCGACTGGTTCTGGCGGGCAAGCTGGCGGATGGCGGAGGAAGAGATATCGGAGGTGACGGTGGTGAGCAGGTGCAGGAAGGTCCGCCGCAGCGGGATCACGTGTTGCGACGCTTCCGGCGTTTCCGGGACCGCGCGAAGGCCTTCCGGCACCACTTCGGCAATCTTCGCCATAGAGAAACCAGGCCGGTTGACGATGATGAAGTCGCAAGAGTCCAGCAGCGCTACCGGCTCCTTCCATTCGCGGATATACAAGAAGGCGTCGGCTCCAATGAGGAAAAACAAGCGGTCTTCGGGACGCAGCCCCTCCGTCAGTTTCCGAACCGTCACAATGGAGTAGTTCGGCTCGGTGCTGCCCTCCGGCCCGGCCTCCAGCAGAGAAGGGACGAGTGCGGGGGACCCGGCGCAGGCGAGCGCCACCATCGCATAGCGGTGCAGAAATGGGGTTAGCGGCCGCCCGCGTTTGTGAGGAGGGAGGCGGGCCGGGACGAAGAGCACGTGATCGAGGCCAAAGGCCTGCTGCGCGGCTTGGGCCGCCGCCAAGTGTCCGGAGTGGACCGGGTCGAAGGCCCCGCCGAACAATGCGATCTTCACGCCAGCTCCTGTGAATGCGGGCGGCGCAGAACGGTCCCGTTCGCCGATGCAGGCATTGCCGGGCTCATGCCGAGTCTTTCTCCGGCAGGGAAGAAACCGGCGCGCCGGGCTCCGGGGTGTCAGACGCAGCAGACGCCTCTGCTGGAAGCGCGGCCGCGCGCAGTTCGCGCAGCCTCTGAGCGATGCCCCACATGAACTCGTCGATCCCGTTTCCGGTAGCTGCGGAAACTGGGAACAAGGCAAGGTGCTCGCGTGACGCCAGTTCTTCGAGCGCTCGCAGCCGCCGACCCTCACCCGCCAGGTCCACCTTCGAGGCCACGAGTACCATCGGCCTGGTGGCGAGCGCGGCATTGAAGGCAGCCAACTCCTGCATCACAATCTGGTAATCGCTCTCCGGATCGGACTCCACCAGGTCGCTGGCGTCAATGAGGTGGGCCAGCAGGCGGGTGCGCTCGATGTGCCGCAGAAAACGGGTGCCCAGGCCGTGGCCGTCGTGCGCGCCCTCGATCAGACCCGGGATGTCGGCGACCACGTAGCTCTCGTCTTCCCCAACTCGCACCATCCCCAGGCAAGGCTCCAGTGTGGTGAAGGGGTAGTCGCCAATCTTGGGCCGAGCTGCGGAGATGCGGCTGAGCAGGGACGATTTACCGACGTTGGGAAGTCCGACCAAGCCCACGTCCGCGAGCAGCTTCAGGACGAGTCGCAGGCGTAGGAACTGGCCCACCGCGCCCGGCTCGCACTCGCGAGGGGCTTGGTGCGTAGAGGTGGCAAAGCGCGCATTGCCGCGCCCGCCCCGGCCTCCGTGTGCGACGACGTAACTCTGGCCGGCCTGCTCAAAGTCGACCAGCAGCTCGCCGCTGTCCTCGTCCCGCACCACGCAGCCCACCGGAACGGACAGCACCAGGTTCGCTCCGTCGCGCCCTTTGCGATTGCTTCCTTCGCCGTGCCGGCCGCGCGGCGCGCGCTGCTCCGGATTGTATCGAAAATGAATCAGGGTATTGTGTTGCAGAGAACTCTGCAAGATGACGTCGCCGCCCTTGCCGCCGTCGCCGCCGCTGGGGCCTCCGCGGGGCACATACTTTTCCCGGCGAAAAGCGAGGCAGCCGTTGCCCCCGTCGCCGGCTTTCACGGAGATGATTGCCTCGTCAACGAACACGCCGGAAGTGCATCCCTTCGGCTCGCAGCGTCAGCGCTTCGATGGACCACGCCCCCATACAAAAATAGCGGAAGGCAGCCTCGCCGAGCGCCTTCCGCGGTTGCTTACTCGGCAGCCGGCGCTGCGTCGACCGCAACAAACTTCCCCATGCGACCCTTGTCGATGAAACGGACAACGCCTCCGACCTTCGCAAACAAGGTGTCGTCGCTGCCCAGTCCCACGTTCTCACCGGGTTTGTATCGCGTGCCGCGCTGGCGCACCAGAATGGAGCCACCCGACACCCATTGGCCTCCAAAGCGCTTCACGCCCAGCCGCTGGGCGTTGGAATCGCGGCCGTTCCGAGAACTTCCTAAACCTTTTTTGTGTGCCATAAACGCCTCTGCCTTGCTGCCCTGCTATACCACAATCTTGTCGACCCGCAGTTCCGTGTAGTGCTGACGATGCCCGCGCGTCTTCTTGTATTGCTTCTTTTTCTTGTAGTGAAAGACCAGAATCTTGCGGGCCTTGCCCTGGGACAGGATGGTTCCTTCCACCTTGGCATTGGCGATCTGATCGCCTGTTAAGATGCCATTGCCGTCCTGGGAGACGGCCAATACGCGCCCGACCGCGCCAGCCTCCCCCGCTTCCGCCGGCAGGCTATCGACGCGGATGACGTCGCCGGGCGCAACGCGATACTGTTTCCCGCCTGTCTCGATGATGGCGTACATGCACTCTCCTCCCACCGGGTTAAGCGCTTCATTATAACGGGCCCACCCCGGCGCAGTCAAACGAGCGCCCAGCTATTGACAATTCGGCACCGGTCGCCTATGTTGGTAGTTTCGGTGTTGGCTAAGGTAATCTGTTGATGCGAACGGAAATGTCGCAAAAAGAGGCGGTCGCTCCGCGTTGGTACATTGTGGATGCGGAGGGGCAAGTTCTCGGGCGCTTGGCGACTCGCGTGGCCACGCTGCTGCGCGGGAAACAGCGCGCACATTTTGCGCCTGCAGTGGACTTTGGAGATCACGTCATTGTTCTCAATGCGGCGAAGGTTCGTGTGACGGGCAGGAAGCTGGACCAGAAAGCCTATCGCCATTACACGGGTTATCCAGGCGGGTTGCGGGAAGTCGGATTGCGCAAGCTGTCGGAGACCCGGCCCGACCGTGTGATTCGGGAAGCAGTTTTCGGAATGCTGCCGAAAAACCGGTTGCGCAAACGGATGGTCCGCCGGCTGCTCATTTATGCCGACGGCCAGCATCCGCACCAGGCGCAGAAGCCGGAGTCGGTGGCGCTGGCCGCCCGCCGGTAAACGGTGAGATCAAGGAGTTTAGTACCCAGTGGCAGAAGCGGAACAAGCGGTTCGGGAACAATATTACGGAACGGGGAGACGCAAGACTAGCGTGGCGCGCGTGTTCCTGCGCCCCGGCCAGGGCGAAATGAAGGTCAACGGCCGCGCCCTGGACGCGTATTTTATGACCGAAAGCATGCGCGCCCAGGTACGGCATCCGCTGCAGGTGGTGGAGATGCTGGACAAGTTTGACGTCCTCATCAATGTCAGCGGCGGAGGAGGCAATGGCCAGGCCGGAGCGGCGCGGCTGGGAATTGCGCGCGCTCTGCTGCGCTTCAACCCGGAGTTGCGCCCTGCGTTGAAAAAGATGGGCTTCCTGACGCGCGACTCCCGCATGAAAGAGCGAAAGAAATACGGCCAAAAGGGCGCGCGCAAGCGGTTCCAGTTCTCGAAGCGCTAGCCCCGATTCCCCGGACCAGCGGGGCGGCACGATGGTAGAATGGGAACTGCTGCGGAAGGCAGGGGAACCGAAACCTGCAGGTTGTGAGTGCGTTGCCAGAGGAGGGTGATTGCCGGCGATTACGATGAAGGAACTGTTGGAGGCGGGAGTCCATTTTGGGCATCAGACCCGCAAGTGGAATCCGAAAATGAAGGAGTATATTTTCGGGGAGCGCAACGGCATTCACATTATTGATCTGCAAAAGACCCTCCGGCAGTTCAAAGAAGCTTCGCGTTTTATCGCGGAACTCGCCGCCGCCGGCAAAATCGTCCTGTTTGTGGGCACCAAGCGCCAGGCGCAGGAAGCCATCGCGGAAGAGGCGCAGCGCTGCTCGATGTATTACGTAAACCAGCGCTGGCTCGGGGGCCTTCTGACGAACCACGTCACCATTAAGAAGTCCATCCTGCGGCTGAAAGAACTGGAACAGATGTCCCAGGACGGCCGTTACGAGATGCTCACCAAGAAGGAGGTGGGCCGGCTGGAGCGCGAGCGCAAGCACCTCCAGCTGAATCTGGCCGGCATCAAGGAGATGGTGGGGCTTCCGGATGCCCTCTTTGTGATTGACTCCAGTAAGGAAGAGATCGCGGTCCGGGAGGCGCGTAAATTGGCCATACCGGTGGTGGCGGTGGTGGACACCAACTGCGACCCGGAGCAGATCACCCATCCCATTCCTGGCAACGATGACGCCTTGCGTGCGATTCGTTTGTTCACCTCCAAGATCGCCGATGCAGTGCTGGAAGGCAGGCAGATTTCCGGGGAGAAGGATTTGGGTGAGGTCCCCTCGGAGGCCGGACCGATGTCTGGGGCTCTCGAAACAGAGGGCGCCTCGGCGGGCTCTTCCTACGGAGAAGGTTGCTCGTCGCTCGATTACGAGGTGCCGAGTGCGGACGACGGCTCCCCAGCGGATTTGGAGAACGAGCGGGGGCAGTCGCACCACTCGATGTAGATACACCACCGTGGATGATTATTGCGTTCCTTCCGACTGGCATTATTTGAAAGCTTTCTCTTGTGATTGGGTAGCCTCTCCTGTACGGGAGGTTCCCGGTTTTTCCCGCCTGGACGGCGCGGCGGAGCTGGTTGCGGAGAGCGCACGGTAAAGGACTGGTTATAAGTGATATGGCCTCAGAGACTCCGATTTCAGCTCAGCAGGTAAAGGAGTTGCGCGAGCGCACCGGCGCTCCGTGGATGGATTGCAAACTGGCGCTGCAGGAAGCCAAAGGCGACCTGGCCGGGGCCGAGGTGGTCTTGCGCAAGCGGGGCTTGGCGGCGGCGCAGAAGCGCGCGGGCCGGGCTACCATGGAGGGCCTGATCGGACACTATATTCACGCGGGCGCCAAGATCGGCGTGCTGGTGGAGTTGAATTGCGAATCCGATTTTGTAGCCCGCACGGACGAATTCCAGCAGCTGGCGCATGATCTCGCCATGCATGTAGCGGCCTCCACGCCGCGTTTCATCCGCAAGGAGGAGGTCACGCCGGAGGTTTTGGAGAAGGAAAAGGAGATCTATCGCGCCCAGGCTAAGGCAACCGGGAAGCCGGAGAAGGTCATCGAGCGCATTGTCGAAGGCAAGATGGAAAAGTTCTACGAGGAGGTCTGCCTGATGGAACAGCATTTCGTCAAGGACCAGACCGGAACACAGACCGTGGGACAATTGATCGCGTCTCACATTGGCAAGCTCGGTGAAAACATCAGCGTGAGACGCTTCGTCTATTTCAAGGTGGGGGATACCGGCGACCGCTCCCTCAGTGCTTCTTAGTGTTCTGCTTAATACCTGCGGCGGATTGAGCGTGGGCGGATGTTCCAGCCATGCGGTATCAGCGTATTCTTCTCAAACTGAGCGGAGAGGCTCTCGGCGGAGCCCAGGGTTTTGGCGTCGACCCGGATCGCGCCTCGGAAATTGCCTCCGAAATTCGGGAGGTGCACCAGACGGGCGTGCAGACGGCGCTGGTTATCGGGGGCGGAAACATTTTCCGCGGCGTGGCCGGGTCCGCCAAGGAAATGGACCGCGTGGCAGCGGATCAGATGGGGATGCTGGCCACGGTTATCAATGCCCTGGCGCTGCAGGATGCCCTGGAAAAGCTGGGCGTCAGCACGCGCGTCATGAGCGCGATCTCCATGCACCAGGTGGCCGAGCCCTTCATCCGCCGCCGGGCCATCCGCCACTTGGAAAAGGGACGCGTGGTGATCTTCGCGGCGGGCACCGGCCACCCCTATTTTTCCACCGACTCGGCCGCCGCGCTGCGCGCCATGGAGATCCGCGCCGATGTGATCCTGAAAGCCACCAAAGTGGATGGCGTCTACGATGCCGATCCGGTGAAGGTCAAGGACGCGCACCTGTTTCCGGAGATTTCCTACTGGGATGTGATGTCGCAAAATCTGGGGGTGATGGATTTCACGGCCATCACGCTGTGCCGCGAGAACAATCTGCCCATTATCGTGTTCAATCTGAACGTTCCGGGAAATATCGTCCGGGTCGTTCAAGGCGAGAAGATTGGCTCGTTGGTAACGGGCTGAGAGATTTCTCCGCGGCGGGGAGAGCGGGTTATGACGCAGGAAGTGATCAAGGAAGCTAAGAGGCGGATGGAAAAAGTGGAATCTGACTTGCGCGCGGAAATGGCGACGCTGCGCACCGGCCGCGCTTCCGCTTCGCTGCTGGACCACATCAAGGTGGATTACTACGGCACGCCCACGCCCATCAAGGAAACAGCAAAGGTCACCGTGGCCGACCCTACCACGCTGCTCATTCAAGCCTGGGACCCGAGCGTCCTCCCGGCCATCGACAAAGCCATCCGCGTCTCCGACCTGGGCTTGAATCCCGCCAACGACGGCAAGGTCATTCGTGTTCCCATCCCGGTCTTGACCGACGAGCGGCGCAAAGAACTGGTCAAGCATTTGCACAAAGTGCTGGAAGGGCACCGCACCGCCGTCCGTAACATCCGCCGCGATATCAACGACAGCTTCAAAAAGATGCTCAAGGACAAGAAGATGTCCGAGGACGACGAGAAGCGCGGTCTGGAAGAGGCCCAGAAGCTCACCGACCAGACCATCGCGCACGTCGACGAGATGGGCAAGAACAAAGAAAAGGAAATCCTCGCCGTCTAGGCGGGCGCCGCTTCCGCCGCCAAAGGTGTCATTTCGAGAAGTCCCGAGCGGACGACGGGGAACCGGCTCTCTTTCTTTCTGTCGTCCCTCAAATCGCCGGCGCAAACGCTTGTCAATGCGAATAGGGGTGGGTGCTGGAAAATTCCTGACGCTGGATTTAGAATGATTGGGTTAAGCGTGCCGCGTCGGATGTTCGGCGTGGCGCTGGGGGAAGCATGGAGAGCAACGAGTTGGCGATTGGCAGTCTGCCGCGACGCCGCTTGATTGTCGGCATTTCCGGCGCGACGGGAGCGATCTACGGGATTCGGCTGCTGCAGGTCCTCAAGTCTGCCCCCGAGATTGAGACGCACCTGGTGGTGTCCAAGGCCGCCGAGCGAACCATCACGTTTGAGACCGAATTCACGATCAAGCAGGTGCGCGACTTGGCCGACGCTTCCTACAGCATCCAGGATATCGGGGCCACGATTTCCAGCGGGTCGTTTCAGGTCGAGGGCATGGTCATTGCGCCCTGCTCCATGAAGTCGCTTTCCGCCGTCGCAACGTCGCTCAGCGTAGACCTGCTCAGCCGCGCCGCCGACGTTACGCTCAAAGAAGGGCGGCGCTTAGTCCTACTGGCCCGCGAGGCCCCGTTGCACCTGGGTCATCTCAAGCTCATGGTGCAGGCCGCGGAGATCGGAGCCACCATCGTCCCGCCCGTCCCCGCCTTTTATAACTTCCCCAAGACCATCGATGACATCATTAACCACACCGTCGGACGCGTGCTGGACTTGTTCCATCTGGACGTGGAGATCGTCAAGCGCTGGCAAGGCATGCAAATGCCCGTGAAGAGCGGCGACCCCTCTGCTTAAAGCCATGACCTTCGAGGGCTGCGTTGCGAGTGGCACGGGCCAAGGAGCGTACTTTCTGACGCTCCCCTGGGTACAGCGGGAGCTGGAGCGGACACTTGCCTTGCGTCCGTTTCCCGGGACGCTGAATCTGCGCGTGGCTCCCCGGATTCGCGAGGCGTTGTTTGCGCGGCGAGAGCAGTTCGTGCGGATCGCCGATCCTTCTTCACCTCAATGTCCTGGCTATTTGAAAGAGGTGGTTCTAAAGGCCCACGGGCGGAGGTCCGGAGCCGCCTGGCTGATTGTGCCGGAACAAACGATGCATCGCGACATCGTGGAGATCATTGCCCCAGTCGCATTGCGCGAAAGCCTGAATTTGAACGATGGCGATCGGGTGGAAGTCGAGATATCAGAGGCCTAGAGTCGGCCTACGAATGGACGGGTTCGCGCTTCTTTTTTACCTCGATATTCAACCGCTTGATTTTTTGATTTAGCGTGGAAAGCGGAACCTGAAACCGCTCCGCCGCTTCCGTCTGGCTGCCGTTGGTGCGCTCCAGCATCTCCGTGATGATCTGGCGCTCGCACTCCTCCATGACCTCGAACAGGGAGACGCCCGACTGCCCTCGCAGCAGCGGCAGGAGGTTCCATAGCCTCTTGCCTTCGCGCCGGATCTGCTCCGGAAGCAGTTCCGGACCCACCTCCTCGCCGGGGGCCAGAATCACCGCACGCTCCACGGCGTTCTCCAGCTCCCGCACGTTGCCCGGCCAAGTGTAGTCCAGCAGGACACGCATCGCTTCGGCGGAAAATTGCCGCGGGGGCTTCCCGTTCTCCTCACAGTATTTTTGAAAGAAATGGCCGGAGAGCAGCGGAATGTCTTCCTTGCGGTCCCGCAGGGGCGGCAAGTGAAGGGTGATTACATTGAGCCGATAATACAGGTCCTTGCGGAACTTGTCTTCCTGCACGAGACGCGTGAGGTCCACGTTGGTGGCCGCGAGCACGCGCACGTCCACTTTGACAATCTCCGTGCTGCCGAGCGGCATAAACTCCCGTTCCTGGAGCACACGCAGCAGCTTGGTCTGCGTCTCCGGGCCCACGCTGCCGATCTCGTCAAAAAAGAGGGTTCCTTGATCGGCCACTTCGAACAACCCTTTCTTCGAAGCGACGGCACTGGTAAAGGCACCCTTGACATGTCCGAACAGCGTGCTTTCCAGCAGGTCCACCGGCAGGCTGCCCGTGTTGATGGGAACGAAGACGCGATTCGCGCGCAGGCTCGCCGCATGGATGGCTTTGGCGATCAGTTCCTTGCCGGTCCCGCTTTCCCCCTCAATCAGCACGGTGGCGCGCGTGGGAGCCACCTGGGTGACCAGGTCAAGAATCTTCAGCATGGAATCGCTCTTCCCAATGATGTGGGAAAAGCTGTAGCGCTGCTTCAGCGTCTGCTTGAGCGCGCGGTTTTCTTCGGTGAGTTGCCGTTGCTGTACCAGCCCCCGAACCTCGGCTAGCAACTGCTCGTTGTCCCAGGGCTTGGTAATGTAGTTGCTCGCGCCGAGCCGCATGGCCTCAACCGCACTCTCGACCGAGCCGTAGGCGGTGATCATAACAACGGGAAGGGTGGGATTGGCGGCGCGGATCTGCTGCAACACTTCCAGCCCGCTTTGGTCCGGCAGGGCGACGTCCAGGAGCACCAGATCAAACGGCTTCTTTTCCAGACGCCGCAGCCCGGCTTGCCCCGCCGACGCCAGTTCCACGGCGAAGCCTTCGCTGCCCAGCAGCGCCTCCAGGCTCTCCCGGATCTCCGGCTCGTCGTCAATGACCAGCAGAGAACCCTTGACCTCAGGCATGCACGGGCTTCCTCAGGACAGGAAACTGCAGTTCAAAGCGAGTACCCAGGCCGGGCCGGCTTTCAGCCTGAATCCTGCCCGCGTGTTCTTGAATGATGCCGTAGGAAACGGCCAGACCGAGGCCGGTGCCGTGGCCCGGCTCTTTGGTGGTGAAGAACGGGTCATAAATGCGCCGGAGATGCTCTGGCGAAATGCCCACGCCGGTGTCGCGAACTTCAATTCGCACCCGGGAGTCCTCGGTCCAGGAGGTGATGCGCAACTGTCCGCCCTCCGGCATGGCGTCCTTGGCATTGAGGAACAGGTTCAAAAAGACCTGCTGCAGCTTGTCGGCGTTGCCATGGATGAAGGGAATCCCCGGCTCCAGATGCCTCTCGACTTCGACCCGCGCGCTCTTGAATTGGTGGTCCAACAGCAACAGCGTGTCCTGAATGATCTGGTTGATTTCCACCGGAGCAAAGGCCGCGCCCTTGGTGCGGGAGAAATTGAGCAAGCTGTTGATGATCTCCGAAGCCCGGAACGTCTGCCGGATAATCTTCTCCACGGTGCGGAAGTTGGTGTCTTCCCGGGGCATCTGCTTGGCGAGCATTTGCGCCTGTGTGGAGATGACCGTCAGCGGAGTGTTCACCTCATGGGCCACGCCGGCGGCCAGCAGCCCGATGGAGGAGAGTTTTTCGGCCTGCGCCAGCTGCGTTTCCAAGTTGACCCGGTCGGTGACGTCGTCGAAGATGATCAAGCGGCCGATCCATTCGCAGTTCTTCGAAAGCAGGGGAGCGATCGCGATATTCAGCACCTTTTCCGGGCCGCCCTCGAGCTGCACCCGGTGGCGATAGATGGTGCGGATGCCGGCGTCCTCCCGCGAGCGATCGATTTCGGCCATCAGTTCGCCGGAGAAAACCTCCTCCAGCTTACGGCCCCGGCACTGCCGGAAGGGCAGCGGATACATCAGCTCCAGCGGCGTATTGAGCGACTGCACGCGGTCCTCCAGGTCCACGGCCATCAGGCCCACGTTGATGGACTCCAGAATGTTCTCGCTGAACTGCTGCAGGTCCTCGTACTGCTTGGCCTTGGCGGTCAAGGAGTCAAACAGGCTGACGTTCTCGAGCGCCGTGGCCACATAGCCCGCCAACAGCTCCACCAACGCGACGTCGTCCTCCGCGAGCAACTCGCCGCCGGAGGTTCTTCCCAGGGCGAGCACAGCGGTCAACCGGCTCGCCGTGCGGCACGGGAAGTAGTAACTCAGCTCCAGGAGTCGGATCGCTTCCTGCCAGCCAGAACGGGCCTGAGACGCGGGCCCAAGTTCCTGTGCGACTTGCGGTCCCCATGCCGGAAAGAACAACCGCTCCCGCGGCGCCGCCGATGGCGAACTGCCATTCTCAAAGCTGTTGAGATAACCGAGATCCAGCTCCGCCACAGAATGCCGCACCGGTTCTAATCCCACAGAACCTCGCAGTACCCAGGCGCCCGCCAGCGCTTCGCTCCGCACAAACAGCGCCGCCCGCTCGACTTGGAGAGTCTCCGCGAGCTGTTCGAGCAGGGACGAGATCATGTGGTCCAGGTTCGTTTGCGTGCTCAGCTGTCGGCCGAGGCGCAGCAACGCCTCGCGGTAGTCGTACCGCTTGCGCAGAAAGTAGCGATCCACGCGCGACTGGATCCAACGTTGTAGCGGCTGGAAAAGCAGTCCGGTGGCGATCACCGCCAGCACCAAGCCCAGCGTCCCAACCGCAGGGAAATTCCGGCGGAAGAAGTCTCCCGCCAGCGCCACCATCCCCAGGTAAAGGCCTACCAGCGCCGCGGTCGCGAGCGAATACGCCGTTCCGCGCCGCAAGACCACTTCGACGTCCAGAAGCCGGTAGCGCGCGACCGTGTAGGCCATGCCGAGCGGCAACAGCGTCAGGGAAAGGACCGAGAGGTTCATCCAAGGACTGGGGATGCTTCCTAGAAAGTACGGAATCCCGTAGAACACGGTGAACGGGCCAAGGCCCGCTGCCGCGCTTCCCAGCAGCCAAAGTCTCTGCTTGGCGATGAGTCGTGAGGAGGCGGTCCGGTACGCCCACGCCAGTAAACCGATTCCGAGGCCGTACATCGCGACCAGGTAGCCGGTCTCCAGCCGGTCGATCAGCCAGCGCAGTTGGCTCAACGGAGCGGCAAAACGCACGAAGCCCAGGGCGACTCCGACATGCAGAACGGCCAGCAGTCCCGCAGACCCATAGAGCGGCCATAGCCAGCGGCCTGCGGCGCTGCCGGTCTGGTCACGGTCTTGGGGCTGGGCGTAGCTGAGACAGAAGTGTGCAAACAAGGCCGGCTGAACCAGCATTGCGAGCACGCTCGTCCAGTATACAGACCAATCCAAGGCATCGAACTGTCCCGTATAAGAAAGAAAAAACAAAGCAAAAGAGGCGAGACAATAGGAGTAGAAGTGCACCGCTCTGCGGGCCTGGAGCCTCCCCCAAAGAACGAAGAGCCCTAACAGAAGATAGATCACGCCGGCGATCTCGAGGAACGCTCG
>JBGPJR010000008.1:0-14297 GCA_041485545.1 Terriglobia bacterium | reverse complement strand
GCTGACCGCCGACCAAGCGCAACCCGGACCCGCCGTTACCGCGACAACACCCCCGACAAATGGATTTGCCGAATAGGATTGTGACTGCGGTGCAATGGAGTAGCCGCAAGTCGCGCCGGCCTGGATGACGGCGAAGCTTTGATCCGCGATGGTCAGCGTGGCGCTGCGGGCACCGCCGAAGTTGGCCGTGACCGAGTAGTTCACCGCGCCATTGCCGCTGCCGCTGGCGCCCGAAGTGACGGTGACAAAGCTCGCGTTGCTCGACGCCGTCCAGGCGCAGCCGGTGGGCGCCGCCAGGGTGACGCTCCCCGTCCCTCCGTTCACCCCGAACGACTGGCCGCTGGAATTCAGCGAGTAAGAGCAAGAAACGCTGCCATTGCGCACCTGGAACACCAAACGTCCCGGCACGGTGCTGTTTTGCATGCGATGGATCAAGCCGTTCGGATTGGAGTCCAGAAACGAGCCGGGAACGCCCGAGCCCGCGATCTCCAAGGAGCCCGCGACGGTTCCGCTGCCGTTGGAATATCCGGCGGCTGCCGAGAAGCCGCCCAGCCCGTTGAGTCCGCCGTCCGAGTCTCCCGTCTCCCACAGGATGCGGTCATAATTGAATTCCATATCGAAGTTGCCGGCTCCGGTGTCGGCGCGGTCGATCAGCACGACCTGGAAACTGTTCAGCTGGGTGTCATGGGAGGGAAAAAAGCCGACATTGACGTAATTCGCGCCGAAAGCGGCGCGCCCGTTGATCACATCCGTGCCATAGGTGACTACGGAGGAGCCCGATCCATAGGTATCCACGTCCGCCCAGAAGGGCGCGATGATCGCCAGCGGGGACGAGATCAGGCCGCCCGGGGTGAATTCCGTCAAAGAATCGCCCAAAGTGATGTTCCCGTTGTTGTTCACGAAAGTCGAGTTGTAGGTGACTCCAAAAAAATTGATGGTGAATCCGAGCGGCACCGGGGAAAACGTGGAGAGGTCGTCGTTGCGTCCCAGGCTGTTGACTTGGAATCCTGCGTTGGTGCGACCCGCCTGAGCCGAGGCGCCCTGCGGCGTGACGGCATAGAGGAACATCAACACCAGCACGCTGCTCCATGGAACGGTGAAAGAAAGTGGCGGCGCAGGGACCGTAGGAAGGACTATCCGGGAGAAACTCATTGCCAGTGGAACAGACTGTCCCAAACCGCATTATAGTTTGATCCGGAATCCCCGTTACGGCTGAGCAAGGAAGAAGGTGTTGCTGAGCCACAGCAGCAACCCGAGCAGGAAGACGCCGAGCGCCAGGCTCCATCCAATGAGTTTTTTCTCGATGGGGAGCAGCGGCTCTTCGGCCAGCTGGCTCATCTCTTCGATTAGTTTCGGCTCCTCAGCATGCAAAAGATCCGAGAGCGCCAACCCTGGACGCGCATCGAGGGGGATAGAGAACACTCCCAACGAACGGCCGCCACGGAGGCGCTGCGCGCTGTCCGCTAAAGCGGCGTCAGCATAGCAAGCGATCCAGGTCCGGTCTCAAGCGGGATTCGTTGTGATAGAATCGCGGGAACCTAAGGGGGAGTGCGTGCGAGGGAAGAGCGTCTGGGAGGCGGCATGACGAGACGACGGCCCGAGGAAAAATTCAGAATCGGAATGCGTCCAGCGGCATTCGCGGCGATGCTGTTCCTCCTGGCTGCGGCATTTGCGGCGGGGGCCCAAACGACGGCGGAGCTGGCCTCCGGCAGCAATGACATGATCGGACAAATGGCGCCAGCCTGGCAGCAAAGCGGATGGGTGAATTCCGATCCGCTGGAGCCGGGCAAACTCCTCGGCAAGGTGATCCTGCTGCGCTTTTTCACCGACCAGCCTGCGGGTGCCAAAGCCGTGCGGGATCTCTACCGTGCTCATCAGGAGCAAGGGCTCAGCGCGGTGGGAATCTATGTGCCCACTCCGATGCCCACCGCGACCGAGCCGGAAGCGGTGCGGAAGCTGGCCGTCGCGCTGGGGTTTGACTTTCCGGTGGCGGTGGACTCCAGCTGGGAAACCGTCACCCGCTATTGGCTGGACCGCCCGGATGCGGAACCTGCCGGTGTGACGTTTTTGATTGACCGGCGCGGCATAATCCGGTATATCCAGCCGGACGGGAGATATGAGAAAGACTCCCGCGACCGGGTGGCGCGGCGAGCCTACGAGAATCTGGAGAAGCAGATCCAGCTTCTGTTGCAGGAAGCGCCGCCGCAGTAGCGCACCGGCCACGGGGAGCCGCGCGGCAGCGGAAGCGCTTGGGGAAAGGCTTATGAATCTCGGCGAGTCCATTCGCAAAATCCGGCAGGCCAAAGGATTGTCGCAGGGGGAAATGCAGAAGCGCACCGGCATCTTGCGGTCGTACCTGTCGCGCGTGGAGAACGGACATACGGTTCCGTCTCTGGCCACGCTGTCGCGGCTGGCATCGGCCATGGGCGTGGCGCTCTCCGATTTCTTTGCGGCCGATGGAACCGTCGCGGCCAGCGTTGTGCCGACGGATGCCGCCTCGGAATATCTGCAGGAATTGAAAAACTATCTCCCGCGACTCTCTCCTCAGCAGCGCCAGGAACTGCTCGACATGGTCAAGGAAATGGCGCAGGCCCTGCGCCGCTCCTAAAGAAACTCGGCGTCTCGGCGCGTTCGCTCATGCCGTTCGCAAGCGAGAATTTACTTGCGCACGATGCCGATGCCGTGCTTCTGGGCGTAAAACTTCAGGGAAAACTGACTTTCGGGTGAGAGGTTCTTGAAACGGATGCCGACCCCGGTGTCGGTGACGTAAGCGACCACACCTTCCACGTTAATCGGCGGGTCATTCGCGTCCAGCGACAGCTCCAGCTTGAGTTCCTGCCCCATCATATCGTGGTTGGATCCGGCCAGCAGGATGCCATATTCGCTGAACTCGCGTGCCAGCCAGCGGTATTGTTTGCGGCCCCAGTTGACCAGGACCGGAAAATTGACCTGAATGCGCGGCACTCGCCGCCGCTCTGGCGCTTTGTTTGGTTCCTTCATTTCAGGTTCTGGCTCCTGAGCAAGCTGCTTGGCCGGGGAGTCGATCAGCCCCCGCACGCGCACGGGCTATATTATGTCATAAGTTGATATCGCGCTCCACAAAAAGTCCCAGGACGCATGGTCCTGGTCGACACGGGGAAAGCAGGGGCGAGAGCGACCGGCTGGGCGCGGGCGGCCTTTGCGCTGCGCCCTCCAGGACATCCCTGCGGACTAATCCGGAATCCAACGGGTTGTTCCTCATAGCGGGCTATGACAGAATGAGCCTATGAAGCGCCGGAACCTGCACCGCTGGGCCGCGTTAGCGATTCTCGCACTATTCTGGAGTGTTCCCACCATCCCCGCTCAGGAGACGGACCCCGCTCCCTCTTCCGATTCCGGCCAGGACCAGGAAGCACAGCCTCTCTTTCAGGTCAACATTGACGTGGTCACGGTCCCCGTAACCGTTACGAATCCCAGCGGGGAGTTCGTCACCGATCTGAACATCCGCGACTTTCACGTGATCGACAACGGCAAGGAGCAGAAGATCGAGGGGTTCGAGCTGAGCTGGGAGCCGGTTTCGATGGTCATTGCCGTGGAGACCAGCAAGCGTGTGGAGGGCGCGCTGCCCGAAATCGCGCGCTCCGGGATTCTGTTCACGCAGCTCATTCTGGGCGAAAGCGGCGAGGCCGCCGTGGTGACCTTCGACCAGGAGATCAACCTGGTGCAGGACTTCACGGACAAGCCGGACCTGATCGAAAACTCGCTGAAGAGCCTGCACGCGGGCGCCGAAGACGTGCGGTTGAGCGACGCCCTGGCGCGCGCGCTGTTCCTGTTGCAGCAGCGCCCCAAGGAACGCCGCAAGGTGATCGTGGTCATCTCGGAGGCCCGCGACAACGGCAGCAGCAACAATCCGGGGTTTGTCTTGCGCGGCGCGCAGCAGCTCGGCGTCAGCGTGTACACGATCGGCCTCGATTCGGTTCGCAACATGTTCAGCAGTCCTAAGGACGGTCCAACGTCTCCCTTTCCCCCCGGCGTTGCGGCGCGGCCCACTCCGGCCAATCGGCCTCCCACACCGGACACGCAGGTGAACCGGAACACCGTCAACCTGGACCTGCTGCCGATCATTCGGGAGCTGGTTTCCTACGGCAAGAACTGGCTGGGGAGCAACCCGCTTACGTTGCTCGCCACGGGGACCGGCGGTGTGGAATTTACCGGCGGCGGGGATGCTACCGAAGAAGCGCTGGCACGCATCGGCCGGGAGTTGCGCAGCCAGTATCTGCTGACCTACCGGCCCAATAACCTCGAAAAGGACGAGTTCCACGCCATCCAGGTTCTGGTTCAGGGACGCCGCGTCGCGGTGCGCACGCGCCCCGGCTACATCTACACCCGCTCCGGCGGACCGCGCTAGCAGATCCCCGCAACAGCTTCCGCTTCAGATTTCAAACGATCAGAGACTCGACCACGGCGTCATGTACGGCGGGACGAACCGCCTGGATGGCGTCGTTGGAACGGGTGGGATGGATGCGGTTGGTGAGCAGGATGACGAACAGTTGCTTCTCCGGATCGATCCAAATGGAAGTGCCGGTGTAGCCGAGGTGCCCGTAAGAGGACGGCGAGAAATGGCGGCCCGAGGAGGAAGGCTCGCTGGGCTTGTCCCAGCCCAGGCCCCGCGGCGATCCGTGGCGCGCGGGCCAGGGCCGCGTGAACTCCGCGAGGGTTGCGGACTGCACCAGTTGCTGCTCTCCCATGCGTCCTCCATGCAGCAGGAACTGACAGAAGGCAGCCAGGTCGCCCGCTGTGCCAAACAGCCCGGCATGACCCGCCACGCCGCCCATCACCCAGGCGTTTTCGTCCTGCACCTCGCCGCGGATCAGCCGCTTGCGGAAGACGGTATCGTCTTCTGTGGGAGCGATGCGCGGGGCGAGGTCTAACGGCGGATTGAAGCAGGTGGAGCGCATCGCCAGCGGCTGGAAGATCTCCCGCATACAGAAACGGTCGAGGGATTCTCCTGCGGCACGTTCAAGAACCTCCCCGAGCAGGATGAAGCCCACGTCGCTGTACAGCGTTCGCTCCCCCGGCGGCTCCTCCAGCGGAAGCGCCATCGCTTCGGCCAGCACATGACTCTTTTCGCGCGCGCGCAGATAGAAGCGCTCGTAGGCGGGAAGGCCCGAGGTATGCGCCAGCAGATGGCGGAGGGTGACCTCGCCGCGCACGCTCCACAGCGAATCTTCCGCAAGGTCGTAGGGAGGCACAAAATCGGGCAGGTATCTTGCAACGGGCTGGTTGATGTCCAGCATCCTGCGGTCCACCAGGATCATGGCAGCCGTCGTGGTGGCCACCACCTTGGTCAAGGAGGCCAGATCGTACATGGTTTCTGCCGAAACCGGCGCGGCTTCGGACGCGTACGACAGCCGCCCCACCGGAAGGATAGCCAGCCGGTCCTGATGGTCCACGGCCAGCACTCCGCCCGGGAAAGCGCGCTGCTCTACGGCGCGGTGCAGCAGCTCCGCTGCCTTCGCAAGCCGTGCCGGGTCCAGAGCCACAAAGCCAGTCATGTCCCTGACTGTACATCCCAGGGACAGGAAGTACAACGCGTGCAATCGATGCGTCGCGAGAGCGGAGCGGCAGCGGTTAACAGCGAGTGGCACAACGTTTTCCGATCGTTCCCCGGCAGGAACGTCTGGTCTCCTCCAGATGCTCTTGACAGCGATTGTAGTATTAAACTATAATTAAATTACTGAATCGTAGCGGCCCATGAAAAAAACCAGTTCACAGCAGATCACACGATACGCGGACATGCTGGCAGCCCTGGGGACTGAGACGCGCCTGCGCGTCGTGCGTCTTCTCCTCGCCGCCCATCCGAAAGGAATGGTGGTGGGCGAGATTCTGGCCGAGCTGGGGATCACGGCTCCCAACCTGTCGCATCATTTGGAAAAGCTCAAATACGAGGAACTGGTCACAGTGCAGCGCGAGGGGAGCTATTTGCGATATCGGGCCAACACGGCCGCGATCGAGGAGTTGCTGGGATTCCTGTTTGCGGAGTGTTGCACCCGGACCAAGGCCATCCAACCCAACCGGCTGGTGCAACTTCGCAAGTGAACGAGTGGATCGTTGGGTAAGGAGGAAGCGTGGAAAGCATGGAAACAAAAGCGGTGCAGCCATGGAAGGCACATTTGGCGATCAACGTGAAGGAGCTGGGGCGCAGCATCGAGTTTTATCGCAAGCTGTTCGGGAGCGAACCCGTAAAGGTCCGGCGAGGGTATGCCAAGTTTGATGTGTCCAATCCGCCGCTGAACTTTACGCTGAACGAGGTTCCCGTCGCCGGGCGCGGCGCATTGTCGCACCTGGGTATTCAAGTAGGCTCGACGAGCGAGGTGCTGGCGATGCGCGACCGCTGGGTGCAGCAAGGTCTGGCTCCACGCGAGGAGATGCACACCGACTGCTGCTATGCGTTGCAGGACAAGGCGTGGGTGCGAGACCCGGACGGAAACGAGTGGGAGGTCTTTGTCGTGCTGCAGGACAACCTGCCCGAAAGGACGGTTCCGGGTCCCGCTGCAGGCTGCTGTGCCTCGGATGCAGGTGGCGGGCAGGCAGCTTGCGAATCGGCAACGCCGGTGTCGCTGCCCCACTAGGTCGCGCCAACTCGTCATCCAGAGGCTTTGCCGGTAGTTTAACTTTGCCTCGGTGGGACGAGAAGCCGTCTCCCGGCAAGGTAATAGACGACCGGGACCGTCATGCGGGAGAGCAGCAGCGAGGCAACTTCTCCTGCCATCAATGAAATCGCCAGGCCCTGGAAAATGGGATCAAACAGGATGACTCCCGCGGCCACGATCACGGCGGCGGCGGTAAGCATCATGGGGCGGAATCGGACCACGCCGGCATCAATCACGGCTTCCTCCAGCGGCATGCCCTCGCGGCGCCGCAGCTCGATGAAGTCCACCAGAATAATCGAGTTGCGCACCACGATGCCCGCTCCGGCAATGAATCCAATCATGGAGGTGGCCGTGAAAAAGGCTCCCAGCAGTCCGTGTGCGGGCAAGATGCCAACCAGCGAGAAGGGGATCGCAATGAGAATTACCAGCGGGGTGACGAAGGACTGGAACCACCCCACGACCAGAATATAAATAATCACCAGCACGGCGGCGAAAGCGATTCCCAAGTCGCGGAAGACCTCATAGGTGATGTGCCATTCCCCGTCCCACTTCACCGCGTAGCGGTCGGTGAGGAAGGGCTGCTGCCCGCTGTATTGCTCAATGCGATAGCCGTCCGGCGCGGAGAGGCGGTCCATCGCGGAGCTCATTTGCTGGATGGCGTAGACAGGGCTCTCCAGTTGGCCGGCCACATCGCCGGTCACGTAAACTACCGGCATCAGATTCTTGTGATAGATGCTCTTGTCCACCAAGCGGCTCTCGGGCCGGACCAGTTCCGAAAGCGCGATCAGGTTGCCCGAGAATCCTTTCACACGCAGTGCCTGGAGCTGTTCGAGGTCGGAGCGCCGGGCGCGGTCCACACGTAGGAGGATGGGAACGTCTTCTTTGGAAGACTCCTCGTGCAGCAGGCCCACCTGCTCTCCCCCGACCGCCAGCCGCAGCGTGCGCGCGACCGCCTCAGCGGATACGCCCGCGAGAGCTGCTTTTTCCTGGTCAACATTCAGATCGACCTTTTCCTGATCGGCTTCCTGGTACCAGTCGACGTCCACGACTCCGGGAGTACTTTCGAAAATGGTGCGAATGCGCCGGGCCAAATCCACGCGCCCTTTGGAGTCGGGCCCGTAAACTTCTGCGACCAGGGTCTCAAGCACCGGAGGCCCCGGCGGAACTTCTGCGACCTTGATGTTGGCTTCCAGCTTTCCCGCCATGGGCTGCAGTTGATCGCGGATCCGCTTGGCAATCTCGTGACTCTGCAAGGAGCGCTCTGACTTGGCAAGCAGGTTCACTTGAATTTCCGCCTCATTAGCGCCCTGGCGCAGGAAGTAATGGCGGACCAGTCCATTGAAATTGAAGGGAGCCGGGGTACCGACGTACGTCTGATAACTGACCACCTCCGGTTGCGCGCTGATCACATTGCCCAGCGACTGCGCCACACGCGCGGTTTGTTCCAGCGTGGTGCCTTCGGGCATGTCGACGATCACCTGCAGTTCGTCCTTGTTGTCAAACGGCAGCATCTTGACCTTTACAAAGCGGATCGCCAGCAAAGAGCAGGCGGCCAGCAGCAAGATCAGGTTGCCAGCCAAGAACAGGTTTCTCCTGCCGCGGGAGTAGATGAGCGGCCTCATGACAGCCCGGTAAAGCCGGGTGAGCGCGTCTTCCCGTTCGTCGTGGGCGCGGCGGCGCGTGTCCCCGCGCAGCAGCCGCACGGCCGCCCACGGCGTCACTACAAACGCCACCAACAGAGAAAACACCATGGCCGCCGAGGCCCCCACCGGAATGGGCCGCATATAAGGCCCCATCAGGCCGCCCACAAACGCCATGGGGAGCAGCGCCGCCACCACGGCGAGCGTCGCCAGGATGGTGGGGTTGCCCACCTCCTCGACGGCCTCCACCGCAACCTCGGCCAGCGGGCGGTCGCGGTTGGCCTCCATGCGCGCGTGCCGCACGATGTTTTCCACCACCACGATGGCATCGTCGACCAGGATGCCGATGGAGAAAATCAGGGCGAACAGCGTGATCCGGTTCAGGGTGTAGCCGTACAGATAAAACACCGCGACCGTCAGGGCGAGCGTGACCGGCACAGCCACCAAGACAATCCCCGCCTCCCGAATCCCCAGCACGATGGCGACGAGCAGACTGACCGAAACCACGGCCAGCAGCATATGAAACAGCAACTCATTGGAGCGCTCCTGGGCCGTCTCCGCGTAGTTGCGAGTGATGCTGATGGTGACGTCGGAAGGGAGAGAAGAACGTTGGAAGGCGGCGACTTTCTCCATGACTTTCGCAGCGATCAGGATGGCGCTGGCCCCCTTGCGCTTGGCGACCGTTACCGTAACGGCGGGCCAAGCGCTGGAACCGGCCTGCGCCGCGAGTGCACGGTCCGCAGCAGCTCCGGCGGAAAAGCGAACATACTGGCTAGGCTCCTCGCCGCCGTCCTCGATCGCTGCGACGTCCTCGAGACGCACGGGACGCCCGCGAACGACTCCCACCACCAGACTCCGGACATCGGCGATCTTCGCCAGCCATCCTCCGGCCTCCACTGGCCGCTCCTGATTCTGGCGGGAAACCACTCCGGACTGCAGGCGCCGGTTGGACTGCTCGATGCCCTGGGCGACTTCGGGTGGCGTCAGTTCATGGGCCGCCAGACGAACCGGGTCCAGCGTGACCCGTGCCTGCCGGCGCTGGCCCCCGAGGATCTCCACCGCGGATACGTCGGGGACCTGTTTGACCACGTCGCGCAGCTGCGCGGCCATCTGGCGCAGCTCCAGGTCGCCGTATCGCGGGCTCCACAGGGTCAACGCCAGGATCGGAATGTCATCAATCGAGCGCGGCTTGACCAGGGGGCGAGAGGCGCCCGGAGGGATCAAGTCGAAATTCGCCTCCATTTTCTGGTTGAGCCGGACGATGCTGTCCTCTTCATTCTCGCCCACAAAAAACCGCACGATGGCGAGCGAGCGCCCCGGACTGGAAGTGGAATAGATATATTCCACGCCGGGTATTTCCCAGAGAAGATTCTCCATCGGCGTCGTGATGCGCTGTTCCACCTCCTGCGCCGAGGCGCCGGGGAACTCCACGAAAACGTCGATCATGGGGACAATGATCTGGGGCTCTTCTTCGCGCGGGAGCTGCCAGATGGAAAACGCGCCCAGCAGAATGGATGCCAGCACGATGAGAGGAGTGAGCTTGGAGGAAATGAAGACCCGGGCGAGTCTTCCGGCTCCGCGTAATGCGTCGCCGTGACTCACCGCTGCATCTCCGCCGGCGCGCCGTCCGTCAGCGAGCTGGGAGGTGAGCTGACCACCGTCTCGCCGGCGGCTAAGCCGGAAAGCACTTCCACCTGCTCTCCATACTCCCGCCCTAACGTAACGAGTCGTCGGAGCGCCCTTCCATCGGCCACCACAAAGACAGAGATGAGCTGTCCCTGGCGCTGCACCGCGCTTCGCGGGACGACCAGCAGATCTGCCTTCCCCATCGAAAACAGGGCGCGCCCGAACAGGCCGCTGCGGAGGCCAGGGGTTTCCGGCAGGGCGAGCCGGATCAACGAGGTGCGGGAGCTGGGTTCGGCTCCCGGCTGCAGTTCGGCAACGCGGGCGGTGGAGTCCATCTGGATGGCGGCGATTGATACGCGGGCGGCATCTCCGATTTTCACGGCTGCGATCTGGCTTTCCGGCAGCGAAACTTCGAGTTGGTATCCGTGCGACTCTTCCAAGGTGAGCAGCGGCATACCCGGGAACACGACTGCGCCGGCGTCCACGTTCTTCTCTGCCACGAATCCGGCAAAGGGGGCGGTGATGCGCGTGTAGTTCTGGCGAATGCGCTCCGCCTGGAGTGCCGCCGCAGCGTCTTCCTGCTGCGCCTGCGCCTGCTGCAGCGCCGCCTGAGCCATCTCGACGGCTGCCGCAGCGGAAGCGTTCCGCGCAGCGGCCTGATCGAGTTCCTGCTGCGAGACAGACCGTTTTTCAAGAAGTTGCTGATAGCGCCCGTAGGTCACCGAGGCCAGCCGAGCTTCCGCTTCGGCGGCCTCCAGCGCCTTTTGCGATCGAACAAATCCGTCGCCGGCTCCCTTGGAAGCTGCCTGCGCCCGGCTCACGGCAGCATCGGTTTCGCCGTGATCCAGTTCCACAAGCAGCTGGCCGGCTTGGACGCTGCTTCCAAGTTGGACGGGGACCGCCAGGACGCTGCCTGGCAGCTTGCTCGCGAGTACGGCTCGTCGGCCCGCCCGGACGGTGCCCGAAGCCTCGTAGACCTGATCCACTGGAGAGCGTTGCAGCGTGAGTACCTGCAGCCGGGTGGGTTCGGCCCTGGCCGGAGCGCTCTCCGGTTTCGTGGTTTCACAGCCGGAGCAAAGCATCGCGGCCAGGGAGGTGACAAGCACTGCGCGCATCTTCAGATATCTCACGAGGTACCTCACGGTTGTAAGGCTTCCGACGATGGATTTAGCGTTCCCGCAGCCCGCGTCAACCGGATGGTGCTGACTCGCTGGTCGAAAACGGCTGCCAGATAGCGAGTCTTAGCCTCGCTCAATGCAGTCTGGCTGCGGAGTAATTCAGCGGCATTTGCGAGCCCGGCTTCGTAGCGGTTTGCCGTGATGCGATGATTCTCCTCCGCCTGAGCAATGGCCGCTTCTCCCACATCCATGCGCCGGTTCGCAGCTTGCAGGGATAGGAAAGCCTGGCGCACTTGCAGTTGCAGGCTGGAAGAGACGCGGCGCTGCTCTTGCTCGCGCTGCACTTTCAAAAAGCCGGCCTCAGCGAGGCGCGCCCGGTCGGCTGCGCCGCGCAACAGATTCCAATGGAGCGTCATCCCGGTCATCCAATCGGTTCCTCCGCGGGCGGCGAAGCCTTGGCGGTTGGCCTCGAAGGTTCCCTGCACCTTGATGTCAGGTAGGAAGGCAGCACGCGCCAAGCTTTCACCGGCCGCCGCCTGCGTCAGCGACGAAACGGCCTGTAACGCCTCCGGCCGTTCCGCGAGTGCCTGTTGTTCGAGCTCGGCCAACTCCGACAGCACCGGTGCAGCGGGCCGCAGCGGACTCGAGAGGGAATACTGCGTGGCCAAGGGTTCGCCAAGCAGATCGTTCAAGCCAGCCTGCGCATTGGCAAGATCGTTCTCAGCACGGATCAGCCGCTCCTGGGCCTCCGCACGGGCCACGCGCAAGGAGAGGGCATCGGCGTCGGTAGCCATCCCGGCCTCCCGGAGAGACACCGCCCGCTCCAGATCCGCCTCGGCGGTGGCCAGGGATTCTTCGCTCACGCGCTGGTTCTCCTGCGCCAGAACCGCGGCGTAGTAAGCCTCCGCAACGGCATCGAGAACCTCCATCCGGAGCTGACGCGTCTGCTCGCGAGTCATTTCGAGGCCGGCCTGCGCCTGCCGCATCTCATCTCGCGTTCGATTTCCATCAAATACCGTTTGCTCCACGCTTACCCGGGAAGAGAAATTGGTAAGCGGATCGGGCCGATTGAGTCGATCGAGGTCAAAATTGGATGCCTGAAAACGGTGCTGTTCGAGCAAGGAGCCGAACACGTAGACCGGATTGGTGCCATATTGCACCGATTCGGAGTAATCGATCGTTGGGAGGAAGCCGGCGCGAGCCTCCGCCAGCCGCTCGGCGGCGCCGCCCTCCGCCGCTCCGGAGGCGCGCAGCGCCGGATTCTGATCCAGCGCCAGCCGCACGGCATCGACAATGCTGAGCGCTTCTTGCGCGGGGAGGAGAGAAGGAAGGGCAAAAGCCAGGGAGACGGCAATCAACGGGTGCCACACGCGGCATGCACGGCCCAGAGTCCGATCTTGAAACTTCCTCGCTGAGTGTCGCATGGTTCCTCCCGTGTTCGAATGGCAGACTGCCTTTCTGCAATGCCCACGAATTAGTATAGGAGCGCGCGCTCGCGCTGAACAGGCGATTTTGGCAAGACCTCGCTGGTCCGGAAGACGCCGCCTGCCATTTTTGGACACCGCCAAAGCCCGTGCGTAGGGCGACTTCGCGGGGGATATGCGTACCCGCCAGCAAAGTAGGGCGGACTGGCTCGCCGTTCCGAACTGTGGCTGCTGAGGGAGAATGGAAGCCTTACTGTTCAGTAACGTGGAACAGTCCTTCGAAGTTTGCCCAGAGGTATCCACAAAACTTGCCACAGTAACTAGCAAGGAACTCCAACGGCTCGCCCCAAGTTGGCGTAAAATCGGCAGTGGAGGAATGGGTGAGTGGCTGAAACCGGCGGTCTTGAAAACCGTTAGCGTCGAAAGGCGCTCGGGGGTTCGAATCCCTCTTCCTCCGCCATATAGTTTGCATCGTTGCCGTTCTCGGGTCGTTCATCGCGGGCACCTCGCTGATGGGTGTCGGGCAGGGAGGCGTTATGAGAAGGATTTGCCGCACTGTTTCCCATGGGAGCGCAACGCGATGTTCGCCCACGCTGGCCGCTCCCGGCATACAGATCGGCGGCCGCTCCAGCCCGCCGCATCTTACTGCGACGGTGGCGTTGTTCTTGTTCGCCGCAGGGCTCCTCCCGGCGCTAGCGCCGAACGCGGCTGCCCAGACGAAACCGGAAAAACCTGCGGCCGTGGTGGGGCAGGAAGCCATCTACGGCAGCGATTTTCTGCCGTCGATCGAAGCGCAAGTATACAAGATTCGCCGGCAAGAATATGACTTGCAACTGAAAGCGCTGGAAGGAACCATCAATCAGAAATTGTTGCGCGAGGAGGCGCAACGAAGTGGGATCAGCGAGGAGGCGTGGCTGCAGCAGGTCGCAGATTCCAAAGTGCCGGAGCCGACTCAGGACGAGGTGGACCAGAGATTTGTGGACCACATGTTCGAGAGCGGCGGAGAAACTTCCCAGTCGCCCGACCAGATTCGCGAGGAATTGAAGAAGGAGGCGGTCGATGCGGCGCGCGAGGAGGTCTTCCGACTGCTGCGACAGAAGGCCGGTGTGAAAATCTACCTGCTGCCTCCCGCCCTCCAGGTGGACTATGACCCGGCGCGGGTCCGTGGCAACCCGGATGCCAAAATCACTATTGTGGAGTTCTCGGACTTCCAGTGCCCCTATTGCGAGCAGGCCTACCTCATGGTCAAGAGCCTCCTCAAGAAGTACGAAGGGAAGATCAAGCTGGCCTATCGGGACCTGCCCTTGGTCGAGATGAAGTCAGACGTTCAAGGTTCCGGCGAAGCGGCCCGATGCGCCGGCGAGCAGGGGAAATTCTGGGCGTACCACGACGTGCTGTTCGAGAACCAGGACGAGTACGGGGAGGGATCGTTCCAGCAATTTGCCGCAGACCTGGGGCTCGACCTGGATCGATTCACGGCCTGCATGGAAAGCGGCAAGTTCAAGCCGCTCATCCAGGCCGACTTTAAGGAAGGGATTCGTCTTGGCGCGACCGGCACGCCCGCCTTCTTCATCAATGGAATCCCTTTGGTCGGCGCCCGGCCGCAGTACGAATTCGAAGAGATCATCGACACGCTGCTGGCCACGCAGGACGAGTGAGCCGCTGCCCGCTCATTTCGCAAGCAGCAGGCCGGGTAGATCGCGGATGGAACGGAGAACGCGCCAAGCCTGGGCGAAGTCCTGAGCCGCTGTGAACTCGTTGCGGATGATGACGCAGTCCAGGGCGTCGCTTGCAGTCTTGAGCGCCGGCCGCTAGCGAGTCAGCTCTGGCCGCCGCTCATTACGAGGGCGGTCCTGC
>JBGPJR010000007.1:0-14403 GCA_041485545.1 Terriglobia bacterium | reverse complement strand
TGTGACCTGGGTTGGCTTCGTGGGCGAACGCGCCCCGGAGCGGATTCAGAGCATTTTTGAGATTGTGCGCAAGGCCCGCGATTCGGCTTTTGAGACGGTCAAGTCCGCGATTCACTCCAAGCGCACCTTGCATGGATGGGAAGTGGACCGCGCCGCCCGCGGCGTGATCGAGCAGAGCGGATATGGCGATCGTTTTGTGCACCGCACCGGGCACTCCATTGGTGAAGAGGTCCACGGCAACGGCGCCAACATGGACGATCTGGAAACCCACGATGAGCGCGAAATTATTTCTCATAGTGGGTTCTCCATCGAGCCGGGGATTTATCTTCCGGAGTTTGGCGTGCGCAGCGAGATCAACGTCTTCGTAGGAGAGCAAGACGCCCGCATCACCGGCGCGGTCCAAAACGAAATTGTATTGATTCCGGCGGACGCAACCCGAGAGTAGGAGCGCTCCAGACTCCAACCGTGGCGGAAAAGGAACGCATGGCTTCCAAGACAACTGCGCAGGCGCCAGCCGGAAAGGTGGAATTGCCCGTGGGCGTGCTGCTGGCAGCGTGGCTGCTGCCGGGTGGCGGGCACTTCTGGCAGCGGCGCTGGGGCCGCGGCGCCTGGCTGCTGGGCTCCATCGGATTGATGTTCGCGCTGGGTCTGGCGCTGGGAGGGCGCTTCTTCAGCTTCACCTCGTCCAGTGTGGTGGAGAGCCTCGGATTCCTGGGAGACCTCGGTTCCGGATTGCTGTTTCTGGCCGCGAGATTTTTCGGCTACGATGCCCCCGTGTCCGGGCTTCCGTCGGCGGATTACGGCACCAAGTTTCTGCTGGTGGCGGGCCTGCTCAACGTTTTGTGTATTCTGGACGCCTATGACATCGCCGTCGGGAACAAGGCCTGACTGGGTCCGCGCATTGAATACTCATCGCCTATGCATTTTACTGCGGCACTCATCTTTGCTGCGGTGACTTCGGTGGTTTTTGGAGTCACCAGCCGGAACACGAATCGTGAGCGATTGCTCTACGGCCTGTGGGTGTTCGGACTGTTTCTTGTTATCAGTCTGGGAGCCGCCTGGCTCATGCGCTGGATCCACGGCTGACACCAGCGGGAATCGGAGCGAAGCCCTCCATGTTGCGCGCTCCCACGCACGGCAACCGCAGAACGTTTTCTTTGGGACTGTTCCGAGACTGGGCTGCACGGTGCGAGCGGAGAGGCTGCCGCTGGCATATCCCGGCTCTGTTGTCCTTGTTCACAACGTTCTTCTACTGGCCGATACTCTTCGCAAGCCGACTCAGCTTTCCCTGGGATGCGAGTGACTTCTTCTATCCCTACTTCGCCTTCGTTCATGAGGAGTTGCGGCACTTCCGCTTGCCTCTGTGGGACCCCTACGCCTTCTCCGGATTTCCCATCATCGGCGACCCGGAGGCGCAGATTTTCTATCCGCCCAACTGGCTGATGGTGCTCCTGCATCCTTTCTCGCCGCTCCCCTTCCGGCTCGTGGAAATTCAGGAAATCGCTCATTTCTTTCTAGCCGGCCTGTTCATGTTTTACCTGGCCAAGGACTATACCGGGGAAACCGTATCAGCGCTGTTTGGCGGCATCTTGTTCATGTCGAGCGGGGCGATGGTGGCGCACACAGAACACGTAGCCAGTATCAATGCGATGGCTTGGTACCCGCTGGTCTTTCTGTTGGCGCGCCGGGGTCTGCGCGAGAACAAGCTTTACTGGACCGTCGCGGCCGGTTTGTTTCTGGGAATGGAGAACCTCACCGGACACTGGCAGCACGCCGTCTATCTCGGTTTGCTGCTGTTCCTCTATTTTGCCTACGAAGCTTGCGCGGGCCCGCAGCGCTTGCAGCTGTGGCCGCGGTGGATCTATCAACTGGTGCTGATCGCCGCCGTGGGTGCCGGTCTGGCTATGGTACAGATCCTTCCCACCTATGAGCTGAGTACGCTTTCCATTCGGGATGAGCTCACCTACTGGGACATCACCACGGGCAACCGCCTGCAGTTTCTTTGGACGCTGTTCCTCCCGAATTACTTCGGAGGCCTCCACGGCGTTCCCTATCTGCAGCCCGTTGCGCCCGGCGTCTTTAACCCCAGTGACTATTACGTCTTCTTGACCGTGCCGGGCTGCCTCCTGGCGCTCATCGGACTCATCGAAATGGCCCGCCGCCGAAATGTTTTCTGGCTGGCGGTGATCCTGCTGTTCACCGACCTCGCGCTCGGGAGCAACGGATTGGGGGGAGGCCACCTCGATCAGATTCCGGTATTGCAGCTGTTCCGCCGCGCCCCGATTTTTTTCGACGTCGCCAATTTTGGCCTCTGCCTGATGGCGGCCGTTGGAATCCGCGCTCTGCTGGAGGAAACCTCACGAGCCTTCTACCGAAAACCACTGCCGCTCGGTCTGCTGGCGCTCTTGCTCATTGGCACCGGGCTTGGACTCGTCTTGCAGTTTGCCTGGAAGATTCACGGCTGGTACCACATGCTCGCCGTGCTGGCCCTGTTCTGCCTCCTGGTTACTGCCCTGCTGCGCGGCCAGCTCGGCCCGCAATGGGCGCGATGGGCAATTCTCGGCCTGGTGCTATTCCAGCTCGTCCACAACAACAGGAACCAGCCGTTCAACGCGTCGCGGGAGGATCCCCGCCAGCAGGTCGCCTATGACTATGCGGCCGCCCGCCAGGATTCTCTGCAGTTCCTGCGCTCCGACACGGCCAGCGATTTCCGCGTCGCTGCCTGGGACGGTTCTCCCTGGGGAAGCAATGGCTGGAATCTGTGGCGCATTCCAGCTATCTACGGTTGGAACCCCATCATGCTGCGGCGCTACCGGCAATACATCCGTCAATTCACCCAGGCCGACAGCTTCGCGCTCAGTTACGGGGGGCTCTTGGAGGGGGGACCGGACCAGCGCGTGGACTCGCCGATGCTGGACTTGCTCGGCATGAAGTACCTGCTCGTAGTTAGCCCTGTCGAACAGAAACATCGGCTCGCCGAATCCGCAAAGTTTCAGAAAGTGCATGCCGAGATCAACTGGCGGACCGTATATCGGAACCAGGATTACCTGTCCCGCGCCTGGTTCTATCCCCATGCTTACATTCTGCCGGACGCCCGCACCGTGCTGGCCTTGATGAACTCGCGCTGGTTCCAAATGCGCCGGGACCTCCTGTTCGCGGAAGCGGACCTGGCCGGCGCAGCCGTCCCGGCCGGTGAGCAACTACGAACCCTGGTGATCAATCCGGACCAGGTTGCCGCCTCCTCGGCAGGCCGTGTGGCTCCGGACGATTCCTGCGCGCAATCCCGGCTGAAGTACCAGGGCTGGAGCGGAACAGGCAACTGGGTCCGGTACGATTTCACCGCACCGGCCGAGCCGGGCCGCTACCTTCTTCTTGCCGAATACACCGCTGCGGGAGCCGCTGCTCCTGAGGTTGCGGCGGAAATTGCGCAGGGTGATCGTAAGCAACTTTCCGCCCCTGCCGTGCTGCTGCGGACCTTTGCGTTGGATTGCAAATTCAGCCGCACCGCGGACCTCGGCCAGTTCGACCTGGCGCCGGGCGTGAGCCAGCTCACCCTGAAGCTGGCGCACGATGCGGGGCTGGATCTGTACTCGCTCTGGCTGGTGCGCCTGCCCGATGCCGTTCCGCCCGCGCCGGGCGATTTCTCTTTCCGGGATTTCAGCGTTTCGGCAACGCGCATCGCGTTTCAGGCGCAACTGCCCCAGCCCGGGGATGTCTTGGTGAATGAGATTACCTATCCGGGCTGGGAGGCGAGCATTGACGGGAAGCCCACGCAGCTTTTTCCCGCCGATGGAATTTTCCGCGCGGTCTGGGCTCCGGCCGGTGCTCACCAGATCGAGATGCGGTTTCGCCCCCGGCACCTCGCGCTAGGAGCCGCCGTCTCTTTGATTTCGCTGGCGGCGGTGGCGATTGCACTAGGACGGCTGCGGGGCTCCCGGCGGCCTTCTTCGTAGCAGGGGAGGGGGCCGCGACCGCGGAGTAGGCGCGCGCGCGGCCTCAAGGGCAAGTTGAGCGTATAATTTTGGCGACCTGGAGTGGCATGAATCTGATCCTCCTCTCATTCGTTTTCTCCCACTACATTTTTGTGGGGTTGCTGGCGCTGTTCGCCTTCCTGATTGGGGCCAGGGTTACCCGAAGAGTCGCGTATCACTCCGCGTCAGAAAAGTTCTCCTTCTGCACCGGCCTGGGCCTCGGAATAATCGCGTCTGCCGTTTTCCTCCTCGGTCTGCTTCACTTGCTGTTTCCGGCGGTGATCCTTGCGCTTTTCGGAATCGTCTCGTTCCTGTTATTTTCCACCTGGAAAGAATTGCGGAGAGACGCGCAACGGGCATGGCGGAGCATGTCGTGGAAACGTCTCGTTCTATACGGGATCATTCTTGTTGTGGTGAGCCCTGTTCTCCTGCTGCCGCTTTATCCTCCCATCCACTGGGACGCGACCGCCTATCATCTGGCAGCGGCCAAGATCTATGCGAGGTCTCATGCCGTCGTGTTGACTCCGTACCTTCGCTTCCCGGTTTTTCCTCAGTTGAACGAGATGCTGTTCACGCTAGCGCTGCTGCTCTACGACGACCTTGCCGCGCACCTAGTGCAGTTCCTGATGATGCTGATTGTTGCGACGACAATTTACGCTTGGGGGCGGCGCGCCTTCAACGCTCGTGTGGGCCTCTGGGGCGCCACGCTTTGGCTATCCAATCCGCTGGTGCTTTGGCTGGGAGCATCAGCCTACATAGACATGGGCCTGGCAATTTTCCTGACGCTCGCCCTCTACGCCTTCTTCAACTGGGTCCAATCTCGGAGCACTCCCTGGCTGTTGCTCTCCGCAGCGTTTTTCGGTTTCTCGGCGGGGGTAAAATACCTGGCGCTGTTTCCAGTCCTGGTCGTCGGTCTGTTCCTTCTATATCAGTCGGTGCGAGAGCGAAGGCTCCGCAACATCGTCGCCTTCGGCGCTCTTTTCTTGGCCATCGCCGGACCCTGGTATCTGCGCAATGCATACTACACCGGCAACCCCATCTGGCCCTACGAGGGTTCCCGGTTGGGCTACGGACCCTGGACCGAGGAGGATGCGAAGGATCAACTGCAACACCAGTTCCATCCCGGCGCCGGCCAAGGCCCCAGCGCTCTTCTGCTTTTGCCGTGGAATCTTGCGTTCCACGCCGAGACGAGTTTTGTCGCTGAATATTTGCTCTCCCCCGTTTACCTGTTCCTGCTGCCGTTCTGCCTCCTGGCGGCGATGCGAGATTCTTATCTCCGAGCCCTCGTGATTGCCACCGGCCTTTACACGCTCTTCTGGTTCAGCACCGCCCAGCAGATGCGTTACCTAGTTCACGCTTTGCCGTTGTTGAGCCTGGCGGGAGCGGCAGCGATAGGACATTACTTGTTTCGCCTCCGTTGGATGCAATCGCCGACGCTTGCGGGCGCGCTCTGCGTCCTGCTGGCGATTCCGGGCGCGCTTCGCGCGACTGTTCCCGGTGCGTTCGGTAGTTCTCTGATACCGGAAAGGCTTCCGCCGGTTGCGGCTAAGGATCGAGATGATTATATTCGAGACTTCAATCCCATCTATTCTGCTGTTGAATTCTTGAATCGCACCAAGGGTGACGACTACACTTTGTACTCGCTCGCCTACTCGAATATGGCGTACTTTGCCGATGGCCATTTCGTCGGTGACTGGTATGGGCCGGCACGTCATGACAATCTATTGAAGCATCTCACGCATCCCGAGGAGCTGTACCAGGAGCTTCACGGGCTCGGCGCAAACTATTTCTTGGTCAATCAATCCGAGGGATTCGCCGACTTTGGGGATGCCGTACTAACGCCCGAATTTCTTCAGGGCCATTTGAAGCTAATCTATGCTGGCTCTGCTCTTCTCTTCGAGGTGGAAGACCGACCGGTACAGGCGACGGCTGGCTCCGAACTGTTACGCAACCCGGGGTTCGAGCAACTGTCCGCCGCGGGACCTTCCGACTGGTTAGTGGTGGGAAAACCGCTCATGGATAGCACGGGCACGTATAGCGAGGACGGCAAAACCGCCGTCCGCTCCAACGAGCAGAGTTGGTTGGAACAGAGGGTTCCGGTCCAAGGCGGCACCCTCTACATGCTGCGACACTTCACGCGGGCCTTGCAGCCGGGCCAGTTTGCCCGGCTGCAAATCAACTGGTTGGATCGGGAAGAACATGTGATCGAGGCAAATATACGAGTCGTTCCGGCGCAAACGGAGTGGAACAGCCACGCGATGGCCGTCTCGGCTCCACCGAACGCGTCCTGGGCCGCTATTTACGCGAGCACCCAGGGGGACTCCGAGGTTTGGTTCGACCATTTTTCCTTTGCGCAGATCAGCTACGAGTGAGGGCTTCCGCAAAGTCGATGTCCACCACCGAAAACAGGGGCAACTGCTCTGCGCGGGAGCGCCCAGCGTGCCGGAAACGCCGGCGGCTGCAAATCAATCGAAGTAGAAATTTTCCGCGTGCACGGACGGGTCGCTGCGGATGATGACGCCTTTGCGGGTGATCTCCTCCAGGGCAGCGTACACCGTATTATCCCGGGCCTTAAGCACCTTGCTGACCTCCGGATTCACGCGCAGCGTGATCTGCTTGTTTTCGAGTTCCGGGGCCATTTTGCGGGCTTCCGCCAGAATCTCAAGACAGATCGTCGCGGGCGTTTTCACCAGACCCGATCCGTCGCAATAGGAACAGGGCTGGCACAGCGTCCGCTCCAGGGACTGCCGCACGCGTTTGCGCGTGATGGCCACCAGGCCGAATTCGTTGAACGCCAGAATCTTGGAGGGCGCCCGGTCGTTGTGCAGGGCCTCCTCCAGGGCGCTCATGACCTTCTGCCGGTTCCTGCGCTCATCCATGTCAATGAAATCGATCACGATGATTCCGCCGAGGTCGCGCAGGCGAATCTGCCGGACAATTTCCTGGATCGCCTCCAGGTTGGTTTTGGCGATGGTGTCCTCCAGCCGGTTTGACTTGCCCACGAACTTGCCGGTGTTGACGTCAATGGCCACCAGCGCTTCGGTCTGGTTGACCACGATGTAGCCGCCGGACTTCAGCCAGACCTTCGGCTTCAAGGCCCGGTTGATCTCCTCCTGCACACCGGTCTCCTCAAACAAGGGAGCGTCCTTGGTGTACAGCCGGACGCGATGCACCAGGGCGGGCTGGAATTTCTGCACCAGGCTGACGATCTGCTCAAACGTCTGCTCGTTGTCCACCCAAATCGTGGTGAACTCTTCGGAGAGCTGGTCCCGCAGGGTCCGCAGCACCAGGTCCAGGTCGCGGTGCAGCAGCGCGGGCGCCGACAGCTTTTCAGACCGCGCCTTGATGTCGGCCCACAGGTTTACCAGAAACACAATGTCCTGCCGCAAGTCTTCCTCGCTCCGGCCCACCCCTGCGGTGCGAACAATAAAGCCGCCCGAGAGACCCTTGGTGTGTGTCGCGATGATGCGTTTTAGCCGCTGGCGCTCCTCATCGGATGGGATCTTGCGGGACACGCCCACATGGTCCAGCGTGGGCATGTAGACCACATAGCGTCCGGGAAGGGCGATGTGCGAGGTGATGCGCGCGCCCTTCCTTCCCAGCGGTTCCTTGGCCACCTGCACGATGATTTCCTGGCCCTCCTTCAGCATGTCGCCGATCATCGGCTTGGGAGTTTCCCGCTCCGGGCGCGTCCGGCGTCGGGGTTCTTCCCCACGCGGGGCGCGGCGCGCGAAACGCTGCTTCCGCAAATAGCGGGGGTGGCCGCCCCGCTCACGGGCCACGGCCTCCCGAGGCTCGGACGCCTCCGCGCTGGGAATGCCCGGCGCCTCGGCGGAAGCCTCGGAAGCTGCGGTCGTGGCCTCGATCGAAGCATCGCTCAAGGCCTCACTCTCCGGTTCGGCGGGGATGGCGTCTGCACCGGCGAGCTCATCCAACGCCATGGCTTCCTCCTGGTAGCCCTGGTCCAGACCCTCCCAATTTGGCAGCGGTGCTGCGCCGGCAGCCGCCGACCGTTCCGCGAACTCCTCCTGCGCCTCCTCGGCTTCCTGTGCTGCTTCCGCCTCGATCTCCTCGGCCTCCAGCTTCTCGATAAAATCATCTAGCGGTGACGCGGCTGGTTCCGGAGCGGGGATGGCCGGCTCACTCTCCGTCAAAACCACGGCGGAGACCACATCCGGCATCGAGGATAACGGTTCCGGAAGCTCTTCCGTCGCTGTCTGCCCGCCGTCCCGCGCGGCTTCCCAACCCGGGATTTGTGGCGCGGCCTCTGCGGCAAGGCCCGCTTCGGCGGCACCGAGAGACTCTTCCGCCAGCGGCGACTCTGGTTCGCCGGCGGTGGAGTCGTGAGGAAGAACTCGATCCTTGTATTTGGCGAACGACTCGCCGGGCAGGAGGATCAGCGCGGTGCTTGGCTCGCTCGTTTCCGTCGGTGCCGGACCGGGAGCCGGCCCCGGTCCGCGACGGGCGTACTTGGAGTCGGGGAAGCCGCGCGGCTGCTCCCGGTGTCTTCCTCGAGAGCGCCGCGAAAAACGCCGGGAGCGTTCGTGTTGCGGCGACCGCTCATCCGCGGCCGTCCCATTTTCTTTTGCCGCCGGTGTGGCTGGCGCCGCCGCCGGCGCGGGCCGGGCCGCCGCCGCCGGCATCGGAGCGGGCCGCTCTTCCTCCAATTTCTTCTCGCGGCCTGTTTCCGGTCTGGGGCGGGGCTCTTCGGTCGTCAGAATCCGGTCGTACTCCTCAACTCCTTCCAGGAAGTCGGAGACGTACAGAAACGCGTCCCGCTCCAGTCCGATGTTCACGAAGGCAGATTGCATTCCAGGAAGGATACGCGTGACGCGTCCTTTGTAGATGCCGCCCGCCAGGGTAAATTCTTTCTCGCGTTCGTAGTAGACCTCTACAACCTGTCCGTCTTCCAAAACCGCGATCTTGGTCTCGTGCGGGGAAGAGGACACCACCATCTCTTTAGGCATTTTTCCTGCTCCTTGGATGGGATGCCGGGATGATGTTGGGCGGAGAGGAAGGAATGTTCCGCGGGCGAGAGAGAACGGTCGCTGGGGCTTTCGGGATGTTCGCTAGCCGGAAAATTGCCCCGGTCTGCGCCACAGAGAGAGAACGGCAACCTGGTTTGCATGGCGTTTGCTGCTGCCCAGCGGGACCGCTCGCCTGGGGCCGCGTCCTGCGCGTCCAGCCGGGGACCCGGAACGGGTTCCGGGGGTCGATGTCGACCTGCGTCGCCCGCGATCTCGCAAACGGCTGCGGCCTTCGTGGCCAGCTTGCTCGTTCTCTAACATCCGTTCCAACCCATCTCAAAAACTCGCCCGAGCCTTCCAGGACTCTGCCTGCCTCATGCAAGGCATCCTGTCGTTATGCTGTACTCGGTCTCAAACGGCGGAGTGTCCTGTCGAGGTCGTCCGCCGGAGTCAACGTTCCTTTCTGAAAAAAGACCTGCCACCGGAGCGAGAAAGAACCGCAGCCGGTGCCGGCGAGACTCGCGTACGCGGCACAAAACGGCGCCGCTTTCGAAATCCGCGTTGCTCACCGGTTTGGAATCCGTCATAAAACCGTAAATCTGCACTCGCGTCTTTTCCAGCCGCTTTCGCCGGCCCTCAGTTCACAAAGCGGCGCACCCGGACGCTGTTGGCCAGACCCATTGCCATCCAGGTAAATGCCACCGAGGACCCGCCGTAACTCATCAGCGGGAGCGGGATGCCCGTGACCGGGACATATCCGACCACCATTCCCATGTTGACCAGAATCTGAAACGCCAGCAGTCCGGCGATCCCTCCGATCAGGTAATACCCGGTCGCATCCGAGGCTGTGGCCGCTGTTCGCAGCAACCGCATCAGCAAGACGAAATAGAGCAGCAGGACCAGCAGCACGCCCGCCAGCCCGTGTTCCTCGGCATACGCCGCAAAGATAAAGTCCGTGTGGGGCACCGGCAGGAACCGCAATTGCGTTTGCGTGCCCTGCGCCGTTCCCTTGCCCCAGATCTGACCCGAGCCAACGGCAATCTTCGACTGCAACACTTGATAGCCGGCATTCCGCGGATCGGATTCCGGATTCAAGAAGGTCGCGATGCGCGCCTTTTGGTAGGGCTTTAAGAAGTGATACGTCACCGGCAGGGCCAGCAGTCCGGCGAGCAGCGCCAGTCCGAAGTATCGCAAGCGAAAACCGGCCAAAAACAACATCACCACCGCGATCGGCACCAGCGTGAGCGCCGAGCCCAAGTCCGGCTGGGCGGCAATCAGCAAGAAGGGAATGCCCAGCGCCACCGCCACCTTGCCGATATCGAGCCAGGAAAGCCCTTTGTACTCCGTTTCGCTGAAGAAGCGGGCCAGCAGCAGGATCACCACTAGCTTGGCGATCTCGGAGACCTGAAAACTCGCACCGCCCATGCGCAGCCAGCGGCGCGCTCCGGCGATTTCATTGCCGAGCACCAGAACGAGCGCCAGCAGGCCCAGCGTGCCCACATACATCCACGGAGCCTGGTTCAGCAGCTCCCGGTAATTCACGACGCAAAAGATAAACATCAAGACCACGCCCAGCGCGATCCATCCGATCTGTTTGCGATGGGCTCCCGCGAAGGACGTATTCACAGTGGTGCTGTAAATCTGCACCACTCCCAGAATGGAAATGACCAGCAGCACTCCAAACAGCAGCCAGTCGAAGTCTCGCGCCGAAATGCTCTTGCCTACCATCGTTTTCCGTAATCCGCGCTGCGTTAGCCGGCGGGGCCGTGCCCGGTGGCCGGCGGCGGCGCTGCCGCAACCTTTTCGGCAGGCTCCGCTGGGCGGGCCGCCGGAGGCAGTTTGCCATCCCGCTTGTCGAAATAAGCTTTGATCACGTCACGGGCCAGCGGGGCGGCCAGGTAGCCGTGCTCACCGCCCTGGTAGAGGACGGCGACGATAATTTCCGGGTTGCGCCGCGGCGCCAGTCCCACGAACCAGGCGTTGTCTTTCAAGTCGTCCTCCGAGCTACCGCGCGCCATCTGCACGCTCGCCACTTGCGCCGAGCCGGTCTTGCCACCGATATCCAAACCCACCACCTTGGCGCGCACGCCGGTTCCGCCTCCCTCGTTCACCACGCCGTACAGCGCATCCGTTACCAGCTTCACCGTCTCATCGCTCAAAGCAATCTGGTGCACGGATTGCGCTGAACCCGCTTCGTCTGGCAGTTCGTTCGGAAGCACCAGCCGCGGCTGCACAAAACGTCCGCCGGAAGCGATCCCGCCGACGCTATAGGCTAGCTGCAGCGGGGTGGTGGTGAGCGCTCCTTGCCCGATTGCCACCGAAATGGTTTCTCCGGCATACCAGTCCTGCCGGAACAGCTTTTCCTTCCATTCCGGCGAGGGCACCGTTCCTTCCTCTTCGTTCGGCAAATCAATGCCGGTCTTGCGCCCCAGACCGAACTGCATGGAGTAGTCGGCCATCTTTTCGATGCCCAGGTCCTTGCCCAAGTTGTAGAAGAAAACGTCGCAGGACTGCACCAGCGCCTGGTGGATGCCGACGCGCCCGTGCCCGTGGGCCTGCCAGCAGCGGAATGTCCGTCCGTAGAAGGACGCACTGCCGGGGCAATAATAGGTGGTGCTGGCGTCAGCCGTGCCCGCGTCCAAAGCGGCGGTCGCCATCAGCACCTTGTAAACCGAGCCGGGAGCGAGTTGCGCTTGGATCACCCGGTTCAATAGCGGATTGCTGGCGTCGCCTTGCAGCCGGGCCCAATCCTCGCTGGAAATGCCGGTGGCGAATACGTTGGGGTCGAATGCCGGGCGGCTGACCAGCGCCAGCACGGCTCCGGTGCGCGGGTCCAACGCCACCAGAGCGCCCTGATCGCCCGCAAAGCCGGCTTCTGCGACGGCTTGCAGGTCATAGTCGATGGTGAGATGCAAGTCGGTTCCGGGCGACGGCACTTGCTCGTCGAGCACAGCCACCTCGCGCCCCAGGTTGTCGACCACGGCGCGGCGCGCTCCGTCTTCCCCGCGCAGGACGGAGTCGTACTGCCGCTCCAATCCGGACTTCCCTACGACCGCGCCGGGACGCAGCAGCGCCCACTCCGGGCGGTCCAGATCGCTTTCCGAAACCTCTCCCACGTAGCCCACCATGTGGGCGGCAAATCCGTTCGGCAAGTACAGCCGCCGCGGCACTGTGACCAGGTCCAGCTCGGGAAACTCTCTGCGATGCGATTCAATAAAGGCGATGTCCGGATACGAGGAATTCTCCCGCAGCACGATCGGTCCGTAGGGTGACTTCCGGAGCGAATCCTCGACGCGATCTTGCAGTTCCGTTGCCTCCGCGCCAAGACCCCTGGCAATCGCAGGAAGGTGTTCCTGCAATTGCTCGCGGTAGTCCGACTGCGCAATAACGGTGAAGGAAGGGAAATTGTCTACCAGGACTCGTCCCGCGCGGTCCAGGATGCGCCCGCGCGGTGCCGCAATCGGCAAATTCTTGATGTAATTCTGTTCGGCGAGGCGCGTGTAATAATCCGGCTGCAACACTTGCAGGCGCCAGAATCCGCTCAGCAACAACAGGAAGATGCCCACAATACCCCAATGCAAAAAACCCAGCCGATTCTCTGTGAGACGGGGCTCCCTATCAACTGGTGGCATCAGGGCAAACGCTTTCGCTGTCAGCGGCTTGCAGCCAAGCCCGGGCACTCCGTAGCGGTGTCACGCCGACTTTCTGAAGCGATCTAACAAGTGGAACGATACCATACCCACTCCCGTATTGACAAGCGCGGCGAGCAACCGATGGCCCCAATCCAGCGACATCATGTGCCCCAGCAGTAGCGCGCTGACCACATAGAGTTGCAGGAAATGTAAGTAATACATAACAAATAGGATGACACCGCGAACCAGAGTGTTTTCCACCGCGAAGCGGACGCCCGCAAAGCTGGCTACATAGCCGATAACTGTTTTGGCACTTCCCAGAAAACCGATGGGGCCCCGGCTCAGGCCGTCCTGCGCCATCCCGATCAGCGCGCCGGTCAGAATGCCCTGCACCGGACTGCGGCGCATCAGCCCAAAATAGATAACCGCCAGCAGCGGCAGATCCAGCAGATTCGCAGAGACAATCAACAGCGGCAGGTAGGTTTGTAGCACCAGCGCCAGCAGAGGCGTCAGGATCAACACCACCGGGTGGAAGCGGTAAATCTCCACCTTGTCCGCAGGTAAGGTTGTGCGCAGCATGTTGCTCTCAGAGCCTCGCTTCTGGCAGACGGCTCCGAGCAGTCGATCCTATACCTTTTGCGCTAGCACCAGAAAGGACTGTCCGAACGGAAAGCGGAATCCGCGGCGGATCAGCGCGGCCTCGCACGCCAGCACCCTTGTCAGTAAGCGGTTGAGCCACGCGGCTGGAATTGCGGCGACGCCGGACGCCGGCTTGGCCCGCAGCAGCGGTTCCCAAAGGCGGAACTTCACCAGCGCAACCGGAGAGAGCAGCGCGTTCGCATAGCTTTGCCGTACCACGTGGAAGCCCAGTGCGGAAAGCATTCGCAGTATTTCTCCAGCGCGATAGCGGTGGCGCTCCGCCACGAACTGGGAGTGGCGGCTGCGCAGGATGGGAAACGCGGCGGCCCGCAGCAGCAGCCAGCCGCCGGGGCGCAGCACGCGATGAAACTCGCTGAGCGCTTGCCGATCGCCTCCTGCTGGCAGCACCGGCAACACATCGATGGAACTGACAAAGTCGAACGATGCGTCGCTCCACGGCAGGTGCGTGATGGAGGCCACCAGAGCCCGGTCGAAACCCCGCTTCCGGCAATAGTGAATCGCCAACGGTGCCAGGTCGACGCCCGTCATGCGCAGGCCGTAGCGGCTCTGCAACTCCAGGGCGTTGTAGCCTGTGCCGCAGCCCGCTTCCAGGCCTTGCCCTCCCCTCAGGTCCGGGGCCGCTTCCAGCATGGCCTCGGTGATGGCGCGCATGCCGCGGTACCACCAGAACTCCCCTTCGGTGCGGAAAATGTTATGGAGCTCTTCAGGCGTCATGGCAAAGCCCGCCGCAGTTCGAAAGTCCAACGGGTTCGAGGTTGCGCCGGCGAATCCTGAGGTTATCACAGGGTGGTTCGGTCGTAGCGCAATGCCGCCTCCCTCGCTGTCATCCCGAGGAGCGTCCCCCGAAGCGGAAGCCCCCAGCGACGAGGGGCCTGCACTAACTTTTCTAACTCCTGACTTCCGCCGCCATCTTTGCTATGCTACCCCCGCCATGACGCTGCAACCGGGCGCCCGCCTTGGTCCCTACGAAGTCCTCGCGCTGATTGGCGCGGGAGGGATGGGCGAGGTCTACAAGGCCCGCGACACGCGGCTGGAGCGCATCGTCGCCATCAAGGTGCTGCCCGCCGCCATGGCGCAACTCCCCAACCTGCGCGAGCGCTTCGAGCGCGAAGCCCACGCCGTCGCCAATCTCAACCACCCCAACATCTGCACGCTGCATGACATTGGCGAGCA
>JBGPJR010000006.1:0-14680 GCA_041485545.1 Terriglobia bacterium | reverse complement strand
CCTCTGGCAGGACCGGCGGGCTAGACGGGCTAGGACAGCAGGCCTAGGCTGCAAAGTGACCTTTGCTCCATTGCCCTAGTTCGCGCGGCACACTAATCTGTCTACGAGCAGACAGACGGAACGCACCACCTGCTGGGAGCGACTTATGACGGAGCTGATACCGGCAAAAGATTGGATCCGGATGCGAGAAAATGTTCGCCGCGCGGTAAGCGCGCTGGAAGTGTGCTGGCGGTGCCAGAGAGTGTCGGAGTGCCAGAAGTACATCCTCGGCAACCTGGTGCTGGTCTGGCTTTGCGGGGAATGCTTGGGGGAAATGGAGCAACCCAAGCTGTCGCGCAGCCGTCGGCGCAGCCGCGCGGGCGTTCAGGAATAGAACGCGCCGGTTCTTCTGAACCGCTCCACCGACACCCTGGGCGCGGCTCGGGGCGGCCTGCTGCACCGCGGCTTCAGAGTCATTCCGCCTCCCGAGAATCCGGGTAATGCGATACCTTCCCTGGCACTTCCAGACTTCTCTCCAGATTGACAAATGTCGTTACCAGTAGTTAGCATTACCTGTTCATTCCATCCCGGCGGGCCCTGCTGGCCGCAGTCGGAGGATACGGCCTTGGCGACAACCGGGGAATTCCAAGCCATCCACGCCATCTACCAAACCATCCTGGAAAAGGAGCTGAAACACTCGCTCCCGCTGCCCGCAGCGATCCAGGAGATCCTAGGCAAGACCGGTGCCACCAGCGAACCGGTAGCATCCGTGGCGGAGCAGTGGCTGGCACTGCTGGATCTGGCCGTGTCGCCCCACTGGATGCGGAACTACATCCATGAGCGCGGCGCTGAAGATGCCGCGCTGCGCGGTTTGATCCGCTTTCTGGTCAGCAAGAAGGTCCACTCTCAGGACGACCGCGACAAGGTGGACTGGCTCACCACCTATCTGTTCCGCAAACGCGAGGAGCAGAAGCGGCGGCCGACCAGCTGGCCCAAGGCCGACGTCGAAGAGATCCTGGACGGCTTCGAGTCTCCCATGCTCAGCCGCTACGCTGAGGATCTGCTGATGGAAGTTCCGGCGCTGCTTGACGAAGTGAAGTTCTTTGAAAATTTCAGCCAGGTGACCGATTCGCGCATCATCCAGCGCGCCCGGGATTTGAAGAACCAGTTTGGCGATGAGTTCTTCAATCCGGATGTCCTTGCCGCGATCGTGAACTACAACCTGATCTTCGGAGACAGGTTTCACACTCTGCTCAAACCCACCATGGAAAAGGTTCGGGAATTCGCTCGCGGCAGCGAAGAGGGCCGCTCGCCGAGCGACGAGCAAATCCTGCAAAGCGACTACCGCCTGGCGAGTGACGCGTTGCGGCACCTGGGCGAGATCGGGCGCAAGGAGACGATCGGGCAAGGGGCGGGGCAGGCCGGGGGGCCCAACAGCCAGCCGATGACCCCGGAACAGCAGCTGAAGCAGTTGGGCATCGACGTGGAACAAGAGGCGCTTTATCTTCGCAACCGCTCCGAAGAGCTGACCATGCGCCTGCGCTCCACCGCCACCATGAACTCCATCCCCAATTCGTTCGCTCCGCTGATGCTAACCGACTGGGAAGCCGGCGCCTTCCGGACGCTGTTTCCCGATTCCGAACAGAGCTTCCGCGCTGATTTTGCCCGCGGCATCTGCCGCACCATCACGATTATCTACCGCATCTACGAGGAAATCCCTTCTTACCTGGAAAAGAAAGGGAGCGAGTATCTCTGGAAGCGCCATTACGACTCGCTGGTCTATCTGCTCTACGAAGGGCGGAACCAAAAGGAGACGTTGGCGCAACTGTCCGCCGCGAGTGACAAACGGGGCCTTCCGGAAAAGGCCAAGCAACTGCAGGCGACCCTGCAGAAGCTGGATACCAGCCTGGGCAAGGTCGCGGAACTGTTCTGATCCCGGGCCGCCACTCCCACACAAACTCAACCGTCCTGAGTGAGGATTGGACTTTCCCCTTGACAGGTTCCCTGCTCCTCTATGAGAATCTGACATGGGAAGCCTCACCATACCCGAAGCCCTAACCTTTGATGACGTGCTGTTGCTGCCGGGCCGTTCCGATGTGTTGCCTGCCGCGGTGGACAGTTCCACGAATCTGACCCGCAACATCCGCCTGAACATTCCGCTGGTAAGCGCCGCCATGGATACGGTGACCGAGGCGCGCCTGGCGATCGCTATCGCCCAGCAGGGCGGCATGGGTTTCATCCACCGCAACATGCCGATTGAGCGGCAGGTGCTGGAGGTGGATCGCGTCAAGCGCAGTGAAAGCGGAATGATTCTGGACCCGGTCACCATGTCCCCGGAGAACCGCGTCTCGGAGGCCCTGGAGGTGATGCACCGCTACAAGATTTCCGGCGTGCCGGTTACCAAAGGCCGCAAATTGGTGGGTATTTTGACGAATCGAGACTTGCGCTTTGAGGCGCGGCTGGACCAGCCCATTGGGGAGGTCATGACGCACCGGAACCTGGTCACCGCCCCCGTGGGAACCACGCTCGAAGAGGCGGAGCGCCTGCTCCAAGAGCACCGTGTGGAGAAGCTTCCCGTCGTGGACGAGCACGGGAACCTGTGCGGGTTGATCACTGTCAAGGACATCCAAAAGAAGCGTCGCTACCCGCACGCGGCCAAGGATGACAAAGGGAGGCTGCGAGTGGGAGCAGCCGTCGGCGCCACGGGGGACTTCCTGGAGCGGGCCCAGGAGCTGGCCAAAGCCAAGGCGGACGTGATTGTCGTGGACACGGCGCATGGCCAGTCGACGCGCGTGCTGCAGGCGGTGCGGAGGCTCCGGCAGGAGCTGCCCGGCATTGACCTGATTGCGGGCAACGTGGCCACTTTCGAGGGCGCCTGCGATCTGGTCCAGCTCGGCGTGGATGCGATCAAAGTGGGCGTGGGCCCCGGCTCCATCTGTACGACGCGGGTAGTGACCGGAGCGGGCGTGCCGCAGATCACCGCCGTCATGGAGTGCCGTCGCGCGGTCCGGGACGCGGGTGTGCCGTTGATCGCCGACGGTGGCATCAAGTTTTCAGGCGATATTACCAAGGCCTTGGCCGCGGGCGCGCAATGCGTGATGGTGGGCAATCTGCTCGCCGGATGCGAAGAAAGCCCCGGGGAGTTCGTGCTGTACCAGGGCCGCACCTTCAAGGCCTACCGCGGCATGGGCTCGCTCGGCGTCATGGAAGCGGGCGCCAGCGACCGCTACAGCCAGGAACAGACCACGCCGGACAAGTTGATCCCCGAAGGGATCGAGGGTCGGGTTCCGTACAAGGGGTCGCTGGAAGCGATGGTCTTGCAGTTGATCGGCGGCTTGAAGTCCGGCATGGGATATTGCGGCGCCGCCACTCTGGAAGAGCTGCACGCCAAGGCGCGCTTTGTGCGCATCAGCCCCGCCGGCCTGCGCGAGAGCCACGTCCACGACGTCGTCATCACCAAGGAAGCTCCCAACTACCGCCTGGAGTAACCCGGCATACCCTCCCGGCCTCTTCCCAGGTCCATGCAGGAACCCTCTGCCGCAAGCGCAGCGCGTCTGGAATTTTTGGATTTGTTCCGCGGCGCGTTCATTCTGATCATGGTGGAAGGGCATACGCTGCGTGCCCTGCTTGATCCCGCCATCCAAAGCACGACGCCGTTCCAATGGCATGAGCTGATCCACAACCTCTCGGGGCCTGCGTTCTTGTTCGCCTCCGGGACTGCCTTCGTCTATTCCACGCAGCCGCATTGGCAGAGCTACCGGCGCTGGAGTCCGAAGCTGCGCCGACGCCTGTTGCGCTGGCTGGCCGTGTTGGCAACTGGCTACGGTCTGCAATTGACTTACCCCTCACTCTGGCAAACGATCCGCTACAGCACGCCGGAGCAATTTGCCTTCCTGGCCAGTCTGAACATCCTGCAGTGCATCTGCCTCGGCCTTATCCTGCTGCAAGTTCTGGCCATGCTGGTTCCCAACTGGCGCCGATTTCCTTGGGTTGCGGTGTTGGGGACGGTTGCGATCGGGCTCGCGACGCCTTTCGCCTGGAATGCAGGCAGCGGCTGGCCGGCTTGGCTGGGTTCGCTGGTGAGCGGGCGCACGCGCTCTGTTTTCCCGCTGCTGCCCAACACCGGCTTCTCGCTCGCGGGAGCCGCCTGGGGGTACTTCCATGTCCTCGCGCGCCAGCACGGCAAGGAGCGCCAATTCCTGAGCCGCAGCGTGCAACTCTGCGCGCTACTGAGCGTTGTTAGCCTGGCGCTTTCCTATCTGCCGTGGCCCGCGATCTATTCCGACTTCTGGTACACCAGCCCGCTGTTCCTGTTTCTGCGCATCGGGATTCTCGCCATGATAGTGACTGGGCTGCGGTGGCTGGACCCAAGTCCTCTGCTCGGGACACCTGTAGCGGAGGTTCGCGTGCGGAAGCCAGGCAGGAGCTTGCGGTTGCTCGCAGTAACCGGCCGGGAATCGCTAACGATCTACGTCGTTCACCTGCTGGTGCTGTACGGTTCCGCGTTCAACCCGGACACCAACCTAGTCAAATTGGTGGGCACCAAGCAATCGTTGGGAGGCGCACTGCTGGTCCTGGCGGTCTTGACCAGCGCGATGGTCCTACTCGGCGTATGGTGGGATCGGTGGAAGCGCGCTCGGGACTGGCGGGTGAAGGGCGTCAAGTGGCTTCTGGCAGGTTATGTTGCTTACGCGCTGCTCGCGGCTTAGCTAGGGGAGCGGCGGCGAAGATTGCCCTCGCCCCGGACGGCTTCTGACCTGCTATTTTTGCTCAGGGGCTTCCTTGGGAGGCTCTTTCTCGACGCGTTTCTTCTTCTTTTCAGGAGCCTTCTCTTTCAACTCGCTGCCGACCAACTCGACCAAGGCCATCTCGGCTCCATCTCCCTTGCGAAAACCCAGCCGGGTGATTCGCAGGTAGCCGCCCGTGCGGTCCGAAAAGCGGGGCGAGAGGCTGTCAAATACCTTCTTGACGGACGCCGGAGTCTGCAGAAACGCAGCCGCCTGCCGGCGGGCGTGGAGCGTCTCGGCCTTGCCGAGCGAGATCATCTTCTCGGCCCAAGGGCGCATGGCTTTGGCCTTGGCCACCGTAGTGGTGATGCGCTCGCGCTCCATGAGCGCCGTGACCAGATTCCGCAGCAGCGCGCGGCGGTGACTGGTGTTCCGCCCCAGCTTCCAGCCTGCATTGCGATGTCTCATGCGTGTTGTCCGCTATTCCCGGGTGGAGGCCGCCGGGATCAGGTTTCCCCGCTCATCCACCTTCATCCCCAGGCTGAGGCCCATGTGGGAGAGGATCTCCTTAATTTCATTGAGCGACTTCCGCCCGAAGTTTTTCGTGCGCAGCATCTCCTGCTCGGACTTCTGGATCAGCTCGCCGATGGTCCCGATGTTGGCGTTCTTCAGGCAGTTGTAGGAGCGCACGGAAAGCTCCAACTCCTCGACCGAGCGGTTCAGATTCTCGTTGCGCAACTCCATGCCCAGCGGGACGGCCTCCTCGTAGGCGGACGGCTTGTCCTCGAAATTGATGAAGATGGCCATGTGGTCTTTGAGGAGCTTGGCGGCCAAGCCGATGGAGTCCTGCGGCGAAACCGCGCCGTTGGTCCAGACCTTGAGCGCCAGTTTGTCGTAGTCGGTGACCTGCCCCAGCCGCGCCGGCTCTACCGAGTAGTTGACCTTACGAACGGGCGAGTGCACCGAATCGATTGGGATATAGCCGATGGCCAGATCTTCATCGAAGTTCTGGTCGGCGCTGATGTAGCCGCGGCCGTGTTTGAGCCGCATCTCCACCTGGAGCTTGCCCCCCTCGCTAACGGTGGCAAGGTACACATTCGGGTCGAGCACCTCCACGTCAGCGTCCGTCTGAATCCGCGCAGAGGTGACGGGGCCCGCTTTGTCCACCGAGAGCGTCAGCGTCTTGGCGGCGTCCCCGTGGAGGCGGAAGGGAACCTGTTTGAGGTTCAGGATGATGTCCGTGGCATCCTCGACGACGCCGGGAATCGGCGAAAATTCATGCAGCACCCCCTCGATGCGGACCGCCGTGATGGCAGCGCCCTCAATCGCGGAGAGCAGCACGCGCCGCAGGGCGTTTCCTATGGTGGTGCCAAAGCCGCGCTCAAAGGGCTGTGCCGAAAACTCGCCATAGGTGGCGGTTAACGTTTCCAGATTGGATGCCAGCCGTTTGGGCTTCTGAAAGCCCTTCCATAACATCACGTTCATGCCTCCTTGCCTGCCGAAAACACGCTCTTGATTTCGCTGTCTACCCCGCAGAATCGCGAACCGTACCGCACGGGGCCCGGCTACTTGGAATACAGCTCTACGATCAATTGTTCCTGGATCGGCTGCGCGATATCCTGCCGCGGGGGCACAGCAAGGATTCGGACACGCAGATTCTCCCGGTCCACTTCCATCCAGCTCGGTGCGGCTTGATGCGCCGTGGCGTCGCGGTTGGCCAGCAGCGTCTTGTTGTCGCGGCTTCCTGGCCGTACCTCCACCACCTCCCCCGGCCGGACTGTATAAGAGGGGATATTCACCTTGCGGCCGTTGACTTGAAAGTGGCCGTGCCGCACGGCTTGGCGCGCCTGCGCGCGGGAGGTCGCCAACCCCATGCGATAGACGACGTTATCCATGCGCTGCTCCAAAAACTGCAACAGCAGCTCGCCCGTTACGCCCTTCTTGAGCGCAGCCTTCTCGAAATAGCGCCGGAACTGACCCTCCAGAATACCGTAGATACGGCGCACCTTCTGCTTCTCGCGCAACTGCACGCCATAGCCCAGCATGCGCGGGCGGCGGGCCTTGCCGTGCTGCCCCGGAGGGAAGTTGCGCCGCTCGATGGCGCACTTCTCGGTGTGGCACCGCTCCCCTTTCAGGAATAGCTTCATTCCTTCCCGGCGGCAAAGCCGGCAAACCGGACCCATCTGTCTGGCCAATCGGATTCCTCCTTCCGCTATACCCGTCGCTTTTTCGGTGGGCGGCACCCGTTGTGAGGCATGGGCGTTACGTCTTTAATCGACTTGATTTCCAAGCCGGTGGTCGCCAGCGCGCGAATGGCCGATTCGCGTCCCGAGCCGGGACCTTTTACGCGCACGTCCACGGTGCGCATGCCTTGATCGCGTGCCGTGTGCGCTGCCTTCTGAGCCGCCTGCTGCGCGGCAAACGGAGTGCCTTTGCGGGAACCGCGGAAACCGAGCGACCCGGAACTAGACCAAGAGACTACGTTTCCCGCGGAGTCCGCAATCGTCACCAGCGTATTGTTGAACGTTGCCTGGATGTGGACCACCCCGGTCGTGACGTGTTTCTTCTCACGTTTCTTGAAGGTCTTCTTCTTCCCCTGCTTGGCTGGTGTTTTGGCCATTCTGACTCCTCAGGCAACGACGGCTTACGTCTTCGCCGCAGATTTCTTCTTATTGGCAACCGTGCCGCGCCGCGGACCCTTGCGCGTGCGGGCATTGGTATGCGTGCGCTGGCCGTGGACCGGCAGGTTGCGGCGGTGTCGCCCCCCACGATAGGATCCAACTTCAATCAGCCGCCGGACGTTCATCGAGACTTCCTTGCGCAGCTCCCCCTCGACCGCCCCCTCGTCCTCCAGGATCTTGCGGATGCGGTTCACTTCGTCTTCCGTCAACTCCCGCACCTTCTTGTTCGGATCCACACCCGCCCGCGCCAGCACCGAGTTGGCTCGCGCCCGGCCTACCCCGTAAATGTAGGTAAGCCCGATCTCCACGCGCTTCTGCACTGGTAAATCCACGCCGACAATTCGCGCCATAGCCCCTCCCTAAAACAGCCGTTCGGTCTCCGTCCGGCTGCGAAACTAGCCACCGTCTCCTTCAACCCTGCCGCTGCTTATGCTTGCGAATCACGCAGATGACTCGCACCACGCCGCGGCGATGGATGATCTTGCATTTGTCACAAATCTTCTTTACCGATGCTCGCACTTTCATAGCAACTCATTCCCGTCACGGCCGGGTGAGAATCCACGGCCCGTTGCTCGTGACGACCACACAATGCTCAAAGTGGGCGGAGCACGCTCCGTCTTCGGTTACCGCGGTCCACTGGTCGCGCAGAACGCGCGATCCGGGTTTGCCGGCATTCACCATCGGTTCAATCGCAAGCACCATGCCTTCTTTCAGCTTGGGGCCGCGCCCGGGCATGCCGTAGTTGGGCACCTTGGGGTCCTCGTGCAGCCGTGCTCCGATACCGTGCCCCACAAAATCCCGCACCACGGAATAGCCATAGGGCGCCACGTACTGCTCCACAGCAGAAGAGACATCGCCCACCCGCGCGCCGAGTCGCACCCGGTCAATGGCGGCATAGAGAGATTCCTCTGTCACCCGCATGAGCTGCTGCAAGGCCGGGCTAATACCCCCCACCGCCACGGTAATCGCCGAGTCGCCGTAAAAACCTTCCACCTCAGCGCCCACGTCAATCTTCAAGATGTCACCTTCGCGAAGGAACTTCTTCGGCGAAGGGATCCCGTGCACGATCTCGTCATTGACCGAGGTGCATAGAATGCAGGGATAGTTGTACAGGCCCTTGAAAGCAGGCCGGGCGCTACGTTCCGCAAACCGTTTCTCCGCCGCTTCTTCCAGCTCGAGAGTGGCTATACCGGGCCTTACCATCGTTTTCAATTCCTGCAGCAACTCCCAAACCACCAGGCCTGCGCGGCGCATCTTTTCCAGCTCGATTGCTGACTTACAGATGATCATACGGCTGCCAGCAAGCGGCCTAACTCGTCGGTAATTTCCGAGGCGCCTTTCTCGCCGTCCACCTCCAGCAACTGTTCTTCGTCGCGGTAATAGCCCACCAGCGGCGCCGTTTGACGCTCGTAAGCGGCCAATCGCTGCCGCACGGCTTCTTCTCGATCGTCCGCTCGTTGCACCAAAGCGGCCCGATCGACGTCACAAAGGTTGTCCTGAAGCGGCGCTCGCGAACGCAAGTTGTAAATCCGCTGGCAGACCGGGCAGGTTCTCCGCCCGCCAAGACGCTCCACAATCACATCATAGCGAACGCGCAGATTGACTACAACCGGCGGACCCTGGCCCAGCTGCCCCAGAATGCTCTTCAACGCGTGGGCCTGCGGCACGGTCCTCGGGTAACCGTCCAGCAGGAATCCGCTGGCGCAGTCCGGCTCCCGGAGACGATCGCGGATCAGCGTGTTGACCATGTCGTCGCTCACCAACTCCCCCTTCTCCACAGAACCCTTCGCCAATAGTCCCAACGCTGTACCCCTCTGCACGTTCTCGCGGAAGATGGCTCCCGTCGAGATGTGCGGGATTCCCAGCCGTCTGGCAATCTCTCTGGCCTGCGTCCCTTTTCCTGCTCCCGGCGCTCCCAGAAACACCACCACGCGGCCATGGGAGTTTTCAGTATTCCGGGTCATCGACAAGCACCGGTTCCAGCAACAAGCGCCGCTCGGATTGTTCCCGCAGGATGAGCCCGGAGGAATCGCCGGTCGGTCTCATTCGGCGAGCACTTCCACCTGGCCCCCCGCTTTGAGGATTTTTTCGCGCGCAGAGGCGCTGAAGCGGTGTGCCGACACTTTGACCGGACCCTTCAACTCCCCCTCGCCAAGAACTTTGAGTCCCGCCTGCAGGTCCTTCACGACCCCACGCTCCAGCAGCATCTGTGGCGAAATCGCTGTCTCCCCCAACCGGGCAATCTCCTTCAAGTTAATAACGGCAAAGCGCTTCTGGAAAATATTGTGGAAGCCTCGCTTGGGCAGGCGGCGCTGCAGCGGCATCTGGCCGCCCTCAAAGCCGCGCTTGTTATGCGTCCCGGAGCGTGAGCCCTGTCCTTTATGGCCCCGCGTGGATGTCTTCCCGTGGCCGGATCCCATGCCCCGGCCCACGCGCTTCCGAGCGTGCCGCTGTCCCGAAGGAACCGGTATGGAACTCAGATTCATGTCGTCGCGCTACCTCCGAACGCTACTCTACGATCTCCACCAGGTGCGGCACCTTCGCGATCATGCCGCGAATCGAAGGCGTATCCGGGCGCTCGACCACCTGCTGCAGCCGACGGAATCCCAGTCCGCGAATCACTTTCTTATGCTTGTCCGGGCAGGCAATCGTGCTCTGCACCCAGCGAATCCGCAGCATCGCTGATTTTTGCTCGCTCATCGTTAGCTCTCCGTGACCGCCGCTTCGACCGGCTCGGCCTTGGGCTTGCGCTCGCGCAGCATGCAGAGCCCGGCCATGGTGGCCCGCACCACGTTGTGCGGGTTGGTGGTTCCGAGTGATTTGGACAGCACGTTATGAATACCTGCGGCCTGCAACACCGCCCGCACGGGGCCGCCGGCGATCACGCCGGTCCCTTCCGCCGCCGGTTTCAGCAGTACTTGCCCGGCGCCGAACCGTCCCAAAACCTGATGCGGAATGGTGGTGCGGTAACGCGCCACTCGAATCAGGTTCTTCTTGGCCGCCTCAATCCCCTTCCGAATGGCCACGGGGACCTCGCGCGCCTTTCCCATGCCAAATCCCACCACTCCCTGATCCGGGTCTCCCACAACAACCAAGGCGCTAAAGCTCATGTTCTTGCCGCCCTTCACCACCTTCGTAACCCGGTTGATCGAGACCACTTGGTCCTTCAACTGGAAGGCGGCGGGATCGATACGTTCTGGTGGCAATCGTCCTCCTTCAGAATTGCAGGCCGGCTTCCCGAGCCGCCTCTGCCAGAGCCTTTACCCGGCCATGGTACTGATAACCGCCGCGGTCGAACGACACGCGGCGGACGCCCTTTTCCTGGGCGCGCTGGGCTAGGCGCTGGCCCACTTCCTTGGCAGCCGCGACCGTGCTGCCCTTCGGCTGCGGGAAGTCCTTTTCCAGTGAACTGGAGGCGGCCAGCGTGCGGCCCTGCCGGTCTTCTATGACCTGCGCATAGATGTGCTTCTGCGACCGAAAGACGTTCAGGCGGGGCTGCTCGGCGGAACCCCGCACCCGCTTGCGGATGCGTACATGAATCCGCTGGCGCGTCTCGTTGCGTTGTATCGGTCGAATCATCCGTCTTCCTGCTTCCCGGTCCGCCGCGCCAACGCTACTTGGCCGCTGCGCCTGCTTTGCCGACCTTCTTCTGCAGCACTTCGCCGGCGTAGCGAATCCCCTTGTTCTTGTAGGGGTCCGGCGCACGCAGCGAGCGAATGGCAGCGGCCACCTGTCCGACCCGCTGCTTGTCAATCCCGGTGACGGAAAGCCGCGTTTGCTTGTCCACGGCTATCTGAATGCCCTCGGGAATTACATACTCGATGGGATGAGAGTATCCCAGCGCAAAGACCACGCTCTTGCCCTTGAGCTCGGCGCGATAGCCGATGCCCACAATCTCTAGATCCTTCTGAAATCCTTGGGTCACACCGGTCACCGAGTTCGCCACCAAACTGCGGATCAGGCCGTGATACGCCCTGAGGGTGTCATCCCGCCTGAGCACCGCCAAGTTGCCTTCCTGCTTCTCGACACGGATTCCCGCAAGCAACTCCACCTGCAGCTGGCCCTTGGGACCCTTCACCTGCACGTTCCCCTCTGAGATCTTGACCTCCACCTTGGGAGGCAGCGGGATCAGCTTTTTCCCTATCCGCGACATAATCTGACCCTAACGGGCGCTACCACACCTCCAGCAATACTTCGCCGCCGACGTTGGCCTTTCGCGCGTGGCTGCCGGTCATCAAACCCTTTGGCGTGGTCAGGATGGCGTGTCCCATCCCGCCGAGCACGGTTGGGATTTTCGAGTGTCCGCTATAGACGCGACGCCCCGGGCGGGACACGCGCACCAGATGCGAGATCGCCGGCGCGCTGTTTGCTCCGTACTTCAGCGTGATCCGCAGCAGTCTCTTGCGTCCCTCCTCGGCCACCTTGTAACTCGAAAGAAAACCTTCTTCCTTGAGAATCTTGGCGATCTCCACCTTCATCCGTGAGGCGGGCATTTCGAGCTTGGTATGGCGCGCCCGCAAGGCGTTGCGGATGCGCGTCAGCATGTCGGCAATCGGGTCAGTGTTCATAGTACGATTCGACTCGCCTCTCTCTTCTCGAGCCCTACCAGCTGGATTTCCTCACACCCGGAATCTCCCCTCGCAACGCCAGGGACCGGAAGCATAACCGGCAGAGCCGGAACTTGCGGATGAAGCCGCGCGGTCGCCCGCAGAGCGGGCAGCGATTCCGCGCGCGAGTCGGAAACTTCGGCTTCTTGCGGGATTTCGCCAAATGCGAGAGTCGAGACATAAACTCCTCTTAAGCCCGGAAGGGCATGCCGAAGTGGCGCAGCAGCGAGCGGGCTTCTTCATCCGTCCGGGCATCGGTGACCAGCGTGATGTTCATCCCGCGCGCCTTGTCCACCTTAGCGTAATCAATCTCCGGGAAGATCAACTGATCGCGCACGCCGAGCGTATAGTTCCCCCGCCCGTCAAACGCCTTGCCCGGCAGACCGCGAAAGTCGCGGACGCGCGGCAACGCGATGCTGAGCAGGCGGTCCAAGAATTCGTACATGCGCTGACCGCGCAGCGTCACCGAACAGCCAATCGGCATCCCTTGGCGCACCTTGAACTGCGCGATCGATTTGCGGGCGCGATGCACCACCGGCTTTTGCCCCGTGATCTGGGCCAGTTCCGCCGAGGCAGCGTCCAGCAGCTTGATGTTCTGCGTGGCTTCCCCCACACCCAGATTCACCACAATCTTCTTCAAGCGCGGGACCGCCATGGCGTTCTTATAGGAAAACTCCTGGGCCAGCGCGGGTGCGATCTCCTTCTGGTAGCGCTCCCACAAACGGCTCTTGCCGTTGACGGTAGCGCGCGGCTTGGGCGGCTTGACAGCCGCGGCGGCCGCCTCCGCAGGTGCCTTGGCCTCTGCCGCTGCTTTGGCTTGCTTGGGAGCCTTGCCTTCCCTGGGAGGCTTGGTTTCCTTTTTTTCCTTCTCCGCCAAAACGAATCCTCTCCTACGAAACTTCTGGCCTTTCGCTCAGCATCGGGAACCGCAACGCTACTGGTCCAGCGTATTGCCGCACTTGCGGCACGCCCGCACCTTTTTGCCGTCCGGCAAGGACTGCATCTTGTACCGAATCGGTCCGCAGGTGGGGCACACCAGCATCACGTTGGAGCGGTGAATGGAGCTTTCCCGCTCCAGGATGCCGCCCTTGACGCCAGCGCCCGGGTTGGGGCGCGTGTGCCGCTTCACCATCTGGACGTGCTCCACCACAATGCGGCCCTTCTCATGGTCGAGCTGCAAGATGCGGCCGGTCTTGCCGCGGTCCTTGCCGGCAATGACTTTTACCGTGTCGTTTTTCTTCAGCGTCAGCATCTGCGGTTACAGCACCTCGGGTGCCAGCGATACGATCTTCAAGAACTTCTTCTCGCGCAGTTCGCGCGCCACCGGGCCGAAGACGCGCGTACCGATGGGCTCGCCATCCTCGTTGATCAGCACCGCCGCGTTCTGGTCGAACCGGATATAGCTGCCGTCCCGCCGGCGATGCTCTTTGCGCGTTCGCACCACCACCGCCCGCACCACCGAGCCCTTCTTGATGTTGCTGTCCGGGGCGGCTTCCTTTACGTTGGCCGTAATAATGTCCCCCAGACCGGCGCGGCTGCCCGTGAACCCGCTGCGCGGCAGAATGCAGGAGATGCGGCGGGCCCCGGAATTGTCCGCCACCTCGAGCATCGTCCTCATCTTCACCATGGCGAGTCTCCTCTACGGTGCCTCGGGTTGTGCTTCCGGTTCCGGCGGCAACGAGGCGGGCGCCAGAATCGCTTCCAGACGCCAGCGCTTCTGCCGGCTCAGCGGGCGACTCTCCACGATACGCACCCAGTCGCCGACCTGGCATTGGTTGCGCTCGTCATGAGCGTGAAACTTCTTCCGCCGGTTGAGATACCGTTCGTAAAGCGCGTGCTGAACGCGCCGTGTCACCTGGACCACGATGGTCTTGTTCCCTGCGCGACTCACCACTTGGCCGACTTGCATGCTACGGTGCCGCGAATGCGCCTGTTTATCCGGCATGTTCCTGTTCCAGCTCCTTCTCGCGCAGGATGGTCCGGATCCTCGCCAAGCCCTTGCGCAATTCGCGCAGCTTGCGGACCCCCTCGGCCTGCCCCGTGGCGGCCTGAAAGCGGAGCTTCCAGAGGTGGCTCTCCGTCTCGCGGAGTTGCACGTCCAGTTCCGCCTCGGTCAGCTCCCGCAGTTTTTCGGCCTTCATAGGGGAATCGCCCCCGTCCGGGTCACAAACTTGGTTTTGATGGGCAGCTTGGCGCTGGCCAGCGCCATCGCTTCCCGCGCCACCTCCACCGGAACGCCTTCCATCTCAAACAAGATCTTCCCCGGACGAACCACCGCCACCCAACCCTCCGGCGCTCCCTTGCCCTTTCCCATGCGGGTCTCGGCCGGTTTTTTGGTGATCGGCTTGTCCGGAAACAGCCGGATCCAAATGCGCCCGCCGCGCTTGATGGAGCGGGTCATGGCGACGCGGCTGGCTTCAATCTGCCGGTCGGTGATCCAGGCCACTTCTAGCGCCTTCAAGCCGTAATCGCCGAATTCCAGCTCCGCGCCGCGCCACGCCATTCCGCGCCGGCGTCCCCGGTGCTGCTTGCGATACTTCACCTTTTTCGGCATCAACATCGGTCGAAACCCTCGAAACCCTTAAGCAATCAGGCGGCCGCGCCGCGCGCCACCGGCTGGCGTTTCTTGGCCTCCAGAATCTCGCCCTTGTAGACCCAAGCCTTCACACCGATCACGCCGTAAGTG
>JBGPJR010000005.1:0-14934 GCA_041485545.1 Terriglobia bacterium | reverse complement strand
GTGGTGATGGCGCTGCGCGTGCGCCACGACTTGATGCCGTACGCCACCCGTATCCGCACCGAGTTGCTCTATCCCACCAGCCAGCTGCTGAGCAGCATCATCGGCGTCACGGTGCAGCCCAACAAGGCCATTGTGGGCCGCAACGCCTTTGCGCACGAGGCCGGCATCCACCAGGACGGCGTGCTCAAGCTGGCGCTGACCTACGAGATCATGACGCCGCAATCGGTGGGCGTGCCGACGAACCGCCTGGTGCTGGGCAAGCACAGCGGCCGCCACGCGCTGCAACGCCGCTTTGAAGAGCTGGGGCACCCGCTCGACAAGCCGCAGCTGGATGAAGTCTACCGGCGCTTCACGGAACTGGCCGACCGCAAGAAGGTCATCCTGGACGAAGATCTGCTGCGGCTGCTGCACCACGTGGAGCAGAGTCAGCCCGCCGGCGTCTGACCCTGGCCGTCTCTTTTTCTTACGAAATTTTCAGTGTTGGAGCGATACTAACCGTTCGCGTTAGCTAGCGGAGGTGCGTCGAGCCATGAAGCTGCGTGTTGCGCTACTGCCGGGGGACGGCATCGGCCCCGAGGTTACCGAGCAGGCTGCGGCGGTGCTGCAGGCGGTGGCCAAGAAATTCTCGCACGATCTCGAGATGCAGTCGGGCCTGTTTGGCGGCGTGGCCATCCGCGCTTGCGGCGACCCGCTGCCGCCGGAATCGCTCACCCTGGCCAAATCCGCCGGAGCCGTGCTGATGGGCGCGGTGGGGCATCCGGAATTCGACTCGTTTCCGCCGGAACAGCGGCCGGAGAAAGGCCTGCTCCGCGTTCGCAAGGAATTGAACGTTTTTGCGAACCTGCGCCCGGCGCTATGCCTTCCCGCTTTGGAAAGTCTTTCGCCGCTGCGGCAGGAGGTGGTAACGGGCACGGACATGATGATCGTGCGAGAGCTGACCGGGGGCATCTACTACGGCACGCCGCGCGGTATTTCGCGCTTCGAGAACGAAGCGACGGCGATCAACACGATGGTCTACACGAAAGCCGAGATCGAACGCATCGCGCGCGTGGCCTTCAAGCTGGCGTGCGGCCGCCGGAAGCTCCTCACCAGCGTGGACAAGGCCAACGTGCTGGAAAACTCCCAGCTCTGGCGCGAGGTAGTGACGGAACTTGGCGCGAAAAAGTTTCCCGACGTCAAATTGGAGCATCAGCTGGTGGACTCCTGCGCCATGCAGATTGTGACCAATCCGCGCCGGTTCGATGTGGTGGTTACCGAAAATATGTTCGGCGACATTCTGAGCGATGAAGCCGCGGTGCTGACCGGCTCCATCGGCATGCTGCCCTCGGCCTCGCTCGGCGAGCACACCGGCCTGTATGAGCCCGTGCATGGCTCGGCGCCCGACATTGCGGGGCAGGGCATTGCGAACCCCTACGGCGCCATCCTCTCGGTTGCCATGATGCTGCGCCATAGCTTCGGCCTGGAACCGGAAGCGAGCGCGGTGGAAGACGCCGTGCGGAAGTCCGTCGAGGCCGGGGTACGTTCCCGCGACCTGAAGGGCACCGCCTCAACCAGCGAGATCGGCAAAGCGGTCGTGAGCTCCCTTTAGGCCGGAGCAAGCCCGACTCCGCAAGCGGCTCAAAATCGAAACAGCCAACTGCTTTTCACGAAAATCTGGCGCCCGGTGGAAGAAAGCTGGCTTTGGGTCGGCTGGACTCCTGCCAGCGGATCGAGCCGTTTGTTGTCGTAGCCGTCCGTGTAGCCCACGTACAGCGCCGTGCCGGGGTGCGGCAGCCAGGTGAGCAGCACGTCCAGCCCCGCGTGTCGGCTGCGATCCCGATCAATCAGCGCGGCGTTCGGCGTGAGCTGGCTGTAGTCGAGGATGGTGCGCAACGACCATTCGGGCGAGAACTGGTAATTGATCCGCGTCCGCAGGATGGGGTTTGAGAAAATCGTTCCGGAGCCGGGCGAATCGGCGCGCGCGGCGAGGCGGCTGTACAGATAGGTTCCATCGACGAGCAAGGCAGAGGTGGGACGGAAGGTCAGCGTGAGATACAGATCGGTAAACGTGCCGAGAAACGGCTGGAGGCCGCTCGCGGGGAAGTAATTCGGCCGCGTCCCGCGAGTCCAGCCGACGTCCACTCCCATCCATCGGATGTATTGCGAGGAGAAAGTTAGCTGGTCATGGTACTGGCGCAGCTCGATTCCGCTGACGCGCTCAGAACCGAGCTGGTGGCGGCCGAAAATGTAAGTGCGTCCCTTCAATTCCAGGTTGAACGGAATTCGCCAGGTCCAATCCTGGAGCTCCCCGTCGTAATTCCAAGTGGCTTGCACGTAGGAGTTGGGGCCGTAGGAAAGGACCGGGCCGTGCTCGGGCCGCCAGCGGTAGGTAAGATATTGCGTCGCCTGGCGCATGTCCACCCGCGGGATGAAGGCCAGCTCCGTCTGGAAGTCTGACGACCGGCCGAGATAGGTCAGGTCATAGGTGAAGCTGCGGCCGCTCCGCGCGAGGTCCGCATAGACGGTGGAGCCGCGGAAGCGCTCGCCCTCCAGCGTCGTCCGGCGGCTGGCGGCGAGTTGCCCGTTGAAGAACCACTGGCGATTGAGGCGGATTCGCGTGTCCAGGCCAAACAACTGGTTGGAGGAGGATGCGAAGTTGCGCGCCGACACGAACAAGCCGGCGCGAGACTGGTTGCGAAAATCATAGCGGAGGCGCCCCACGGCGTTGAGCGCCCGCTCGCCGAATGCTGCGCTGGTCGAATCCGCCTCCTTGCCCGGAGCGCGGTCGTCAATGAGCAGCCCTCCGATGGCCCAGTGTCCCAGCTTGCCGGTTGGCCGCGCGCCAAACTGCGGATCGCGGATGCGCCGCGAAAAGAAGAACGTAAAGACGTCCGAGTTCTCCAGAAAGAACGGCCGCTTTTCCGGAAAGAAAACCTCGTAGCGCTGATTCACCGTGACCTGCGGCGCGTCGGATTCCACCTGGCTGAAATCAGGATTGGCCGTGAAGTCCAGCGTCAGCGCGTCCCGCAGCACCAGCTTCCCGTCCAGGCCGGCGCGCTCCTCGTGCTGCCGGACGTAGGCGCCGGCGTCCTCGTCCAGAATGCGCGCGCCCGTGAAGGTGCCGTAAGGGATGAGCTGAATGTTCCGGCCCGGCGAGACGCCGGTCAGCCCGTCCAGGACGGCGAACTGCGAGTGAAAACCGTTCAGGCGGTTCGTGATGCCCGGAACGAAGTCCTGCTCGTTATTGGCGGGAATCAAACGCGTCAGCGCGATGCCCCACTGCTGCGCTCCGTCACCGCGGTTGGGAAAGCGCAGGCTCTTGAAGGGAATCGCCATCCAAACAACATAGCCCGATTCGGTGAGCTTGCCCGCCGAGTCCCACTGCGTATCGAAGCTGTAGTCGTCGCCGCCGGACTCCGCCGTGATGCCGTCGAGCTGAATCCCCAGCGGGTTTACCAGAAACACGTAGGAGCGCTGCCGGTCGAGGAAGGTGTCCAGGTTCACGCCGACCTGATCGTCGCTGAAGATGGACTCGCGGCGTGCCATGCGCACGCGCAACTGGCTCGGATCGGACACTTGGCACACAAAGGCGACGTAGAGATTGGCGTCGTCGTAGGCCAGGTAGGCTGTGGTTTGCTGCGTGGCCGGCTCCCGGTCTTTGGGATTGCGCTGCAGAAAGCCCGTGATGGCGAGGCCCGGAGGCGAATCCGTAGTCAGGTAGTCTTCCAGGCGCGGCGGCGGCGAGATCCGGGGAACCACCAGATGAAGGGGTTCCGGCGGCGCCTGACCAAATGCACCCAGCGCTCCAGTCACAAGGATGAAAAGACCCGGCACCCGGAACGGGAGCAGGAAGGAATGACGCACCTGAGAGTCCGGCTTCGCCATCGTCACTCGTTCACGGGTCAGCGGCAACCTCGCAGTTCGCCAGACCTCCCAAGCTGAGGCAGGAAGCAGCACGTCGGGCCGAATGCGGAGGAGTATAGCACGATCACGGAGTGCCGCCGGAGTGGCAAGCTGCCGGGCATCGGGCAGTTGCGCTCGGGATCAGCCAGTGCCAAACTGTGGGGACTTTCTTTGCGACGCGACCGCGTAAGAGCGAAGGACCCAAGATGCCGCATCAATCCCTGACGGAGTATCTGGAATACTTCTCCCGATACGGCCGCGACGTAGCCTATGTGCATCGCCGGGGATACCGCACCGTGCGCTGGACGTACCGGCAACTGGCGCAGACGGCGGCGCAGTTTGCGCGCGAACTGGAGGCTCGGGGCATCCAACCGGGTGAGCGGGTCGTGCTGTGGGGAGAGAATTGCGCCGAATGGGTGGCCGTGTTCTGGGGCTGTCTGCTGCGCGGAGCGGTGGTTGTACCGGTGGACCGCATCGCTACACCAGATTTCGCTCAGACGGTGGCGCGTCAGGTAGATGCCAAGCTCTGCGTCCGGTCGATGGAGTTGAGCGGGGGGGAAGATTGGGTGCCTTCGATTACTTTGGAAGCGCTGCCGGAGTTGCTGGCGCCGCGCAGCCGTGAGCCCCTGGTCGCCGCGCCGCGCTCGCGCAGCGACATGGCGGAGATCCTATTTACTTCTGGCGCCACGGGCGAGCCCAAGGGTGTGGTGCTCACGCATGGGAACCTGCTGGCCAACGTGGAGCCGTTTGAGGTGGAAATCGACCGTTACCGCAAGTACGAACGGCTGGTACACCCCTTGCGTTTTCTGAATCTGGTGCCGCTCAGCCACATCTTCGGCCAGTTCGTGGGGTTGCTGGTGCCGCCACTGATCGGCGGCACGGTCATCCTGCACGACACGCTGAATCCTTCCGAGGTCGCTCGCACCATCCGTCGCGAGCGGGTTTCCCTGCTGGTGGCGGTGCCGCGCATGCTGGAAAGCCTGAAGACAAAGATCGAGCGAGACCTCGATCAGGAAGGCCGCAGCGAGTGGTTCCATCAACAGTTCTCGGCTGCGGGGCGGGAGCATTTCCTGAAACGATGGTGGCGCTTCCGGCGGCTACATCGGAAATTCGGCTGGAAATTCTGGGCGCTGGCGTCGGGCGGGGCCACGCTGGACGCGGAGACGGAAGCGTTCTGGAGTCGGCTGGGCTTCGCTGTGATTCAGGGTTACGGCCTGACGGAGACCGCTGCGCTCATCACCATGAGCCATCCGTTCCGCCTGAGCCGGGGCTCCGTGGGCCGGGAGTTCGGGGGACGGGAAGTCAAGTTGGATGAGCATGGGGAGATTCTGGTGCGCGGTGAAAACGTGGCCGCCGCGTACTGGCAGGGGCGTGAACGCGTGCCGATAACCAGCGAAGTGGCGGGCGAGCCGGGCTGGTTTCGCACGGGCGATCTGGGGGAGCGCGACGCGCAGGGAAATCTCTATTTCAAAGGGCGGAAGAAGAATGTCATTGTCGACGCGGCAGGGATGAACATCTACCCCGAGGACTTGGAGGCGGCGCTGCGGCGCCAGCCGGAAGTGCGTGACTGCGTGGTGGTGGGCGTGGCGCGCAACGGCAACGAAGAACCGTGCGCGGTGTTGCTGCTTCGCCCGGACGCCGCCGCACCGGAGGCCATCGTGCGGCGGGCGAACGAATCCCTGGCGGACTTCCAGCGGATGCGGCTATGGTACGCCTGGCCCGCCGAGGACTTTCCGCGCACTGCCACGCAAAAGCCCCGCCTGAACATCATTCGTAGTGCGGTTGCTCAAGAGCTTGTGCGACCGGGGGGGGCGGAGCGATTGCCTGCCGGCGCAGCGGCTGCCCGCGGCGCCAGCCCGGTGGAAGAGCTGATCCAGCGCATTACGAGACGTCCGGCGGCAGGCCTTTCTCCGAATGCCACCCTGGAGTCGGACCTGAACCTCGGCTCGCTCGACCGTGTGGAGCTGCTCAGCGCCCTGGAGGACCGTTTCCAAACCGACTTGAGCGAGACGCAGTTCTCTGCTGCCAAAACAGTTCGCGATCTGGAGCAGTTGGTCCAGCAGCAGCCCGTTTCGCGTTTTGAGTATCCCTACGCACGTTGGACGCAACGGTGGCCGGTGGCGCTGTTTCGCGGATTGGTTTACTACCTGCTGGTGTGGCCCGCGACCCTGCTGATGGCCTGGCCGCGTGTGCGCGGGCGGGAGCACCTGCGCGGCCTCCGTGGGCCGCTGCTGTTCGTCCCGAACCATGTGACGGAGATCGATATCGGGTTCGTGCTGGCCGCGCTGCCGTTGCGGTTCCGGCATCGCCTGGCGGTGGCCATGGTGGGCGAGCGGCTGCGCGACCTGCGGCATCCTCCGGCGGCGCTGCCGTGGTTCCGACGCTGGTTCGACCCGCTGGGGTACCTCCTGGTCACGGCGCTGTTCAACGTCTTCTCGATGCCAAAGGAATCGGGCGTGCGCGCCAGCTTTCAATTCGCGGGAGAATCGGTGGACCGTGGCTATAGCTTGGCAGTGTTTCCCGAAGGCCAACTGACGCGCGATGGAAGGGTTGGCACCTTTCGCGGCGGCATTGGCGTGCTAGCCCAGAAGCTGAATATTCCCGTCGTGCCGATCAAAATCGACGGCCTGTATGAACTGCGGGAGGCCGGACGTCGCTTCGCGCGGCCCGGTACGGTGCGCGTCGTGATCGGTACTCCCGTGCGGTTCGGAGTCGGCGACGAACCCGAGCAGATCGCGCGGCAGCTCCAGGAGCGCGTCGCGGCTCTATCGGCCGCATGAGAATTTTTCTCTTCCCCACCGTTGCTTTTGCTGTTAAGATGAACGGCTTCCGGAAGGCTTCTCGAGGATCGGTGCGCGGCGGACTCGAACACACCATTAGAACGGAGTTACTGATATGGCGCTGATGTTGGCGCTGGCCATCACTGCGATTACCTTAATTTCGATGTATTTCTTTGCCTATGGGCCCTGGTGGTTTCCGCCGTTCATCTCCGAATACGGCGCCGCCTATGATAAGCAGTTCATGTTGACGCTGATAATCACCGGCATCATTTTCTTTTTCGCTCAGCTCGGACTGGCCTATGCGGTGTTTCGCTACCGTGGCCAGCGCGAAGGCAAGGTGCATTACTCGCATGGAAACAACGCGCTGGAGGTGTTGTGGACCTCGGCGGCGGCGGTGCTGTTCATCGGATTGGTCTTTTGGGGACAAAATATTTGGGTGCGGGCGCATTTGCGGCCGGCCGACCCCGGCTCCATGCGGGTCGAGGTGTGGGGGCAGCAGTTTACCTGGTACATTCGCTACCCTGGCGCGGACGGTAAGTTCGGGCGCACCAAACCAGAGTTAATGAAGGAGTCCATCGGTCAGCCGCTGGGCATTGATCCGGACGATCCGGCGGGTAAGGATGACATCGTAGCGACGGTCCTGGCGGTTCCGGTGAACCGGGAGGTGGAGGTGATCCTGCACTCCAAGGACGTCATCCACAGTTTCTTTGTCCCGGAACTGCGGCTGAAGCAGGACGCCGTACCGGGGCTGGAGAATCGGCTTCATTTCACGCCCTCCAAGATCGGCCGCTACGAGATGCCTTGCGCGGAGCTATGCGGCCTGGGACACTATCAGATGCGGACTTTTCTCGACGTCAAGACGGATGCGGATTTCGAGCAGTGGCTGCGGGACCAGGCCGCGCCGTAGGACGGACGAGGGGGATAAACCGAGGGAGAGACGATGGGACATACAGCGGGCACTCATGACGCCCATGCGGTGCATGAAGCGCCGCAGAGCTTCATTCGCAAATATATTTTCAGCTACGACCATAAGGTGATCGGCATCCAGTACTGGTTTCTGGCGCTGACCGCCGTGTTCGTCGGGATGGCCTTGTCGCTCTATATGAGGTTGCGGCTGGCCTGGCCCAGCGCGCATTTCCCATTGCTGGGAAGCGGGCCCATGACGCCGGAAACCTACCTTTCGCTGCTGACGATGCACGGGACCATCATGGTGTTCTTCGTCCTCACCACGGCGCCGCAGGGCGGCTTCGGCAACTATGCCCTCCCCATTCAGATCGGCGCGGCCGACATGGCCTTTCCGTTCCTCAATATGATGTCGTTCTGGGTCACGTTTGTCGCCTTCGCCGTCATGGTCTCGGCCTTCTTTGTAACAGGAGGAGCGCCGCTGGGTGGCTGGACCGCGTACCCGCCGCTCAGCGCGCTGGGTGCTATCACCGGCCCCGGCGAAGGCACGGGCATGACCCTGTGGATCATCAGCATCGCGCTGTTCTGCGTCGGCGCGCTGCTGGGTGCGCTGAACTTCATCGCCACCACGATTGACCTGCGCACGAAGGGGATGTCCTTGATGCGGATGCCGCTCACCGTCTGGGCATGGTTCATCACGGCGATCCTGGGCCTGCTGGCTTTCGGAGTGCTCCTGGCGGGCGGCATCTTGCTGCTGATGGACCGCCTGGCGGGGACCAGCTTCTTTATTCCCGGCGGCCTGGTGGTCAGCGAGCAGGTGATGGTTTCGCACAGCGGCGGCTCGCCGCTGCTGTGGCAGCACCTGTTCTGGTTCTTCGGCCACCCGGAGGTCTATATCGCGATTCTGCCCGGCATGGGCGCAGCCTCCCAGATTCTGTCGGTGTTCTCGCGCAAGCCAATTTTCGGCTATCGCGCCATGGTGTATGCCATGCTGTCGATCGGGATCCTGGGGTTCCTGGTGTGGGGACACCACATGTTCATCAGTGGCATGAGTCCCTATTCGGCTATGGCGTTTTCCGTCATGACGCTCTCGATCGGCGTGCCATCGGCGATCAAGACGTTCAACTGGATTGGAACCATGTGGGGCGGCAAGATCCGCTTCACGGCCCCTATGCTCTATGCCATTGGGTTTGTCTCGCTGTTTGTCTCGGGCGGCCTGAGCGGCATTTTCCTGGGTCAGCCCTCGCTGGATCTGTATCTGCACGACACCTACTTCGTCGTCGGGCACTTCCATCTGGTGATGGGCGTGGCCGCCATCTTCGGCATGTTCGCCGGGACCACCTACTGGTTCCCGAAGATGTTCGGGCGCATGATGCATGAGGGTCTTGGCAAGCTGCACTTCTGGATCACTTTCCCGGGCGTCTATGCCATCTTCATGCCAATGCACTACTTAGGAATTGCCGGGCACATGCGGCGCTACGCCGACACCACCGGGGTGAATTACCTGGCGGCCCTCCAGCCGGTGCACGTGTTCATCACCGTCGCGGCGATCATTACCATCTCTGCCCAGTTGCTGTTTGTGATCAACATTTTCTGGAGCATGTTCAAGGGCCCAAAGGCTACCGAGAATCCCTGGGAGGCTACGACGCTGGAATGGACTGTGCCTTCGCCGCCGCCGCATGATAACTTCGGCGGCAAGATGCCGGTGGTCTACCACGGCGCGTATGAGTACAGCGTTCCCGGAGCCGCCAAAGACTACGTCATGCAGACGTCTCCGGAGGCGGTGCCGCACAGCGGCCATTAGGGAGCCGCGCCGAACGAAAGAGCGGGGCAGGAACGACTATGGCGGATACAGCAGCACGCAATGAGCCGCAGCTTTACATCGGAGGCGGTGGCGGCGGCGTCCGCGAGCGGGACTTCGGGGACTATGGCGGTAGCGGGCTGCCACCGGGTACCGCGCGGCGGGTTTATCGGACCGGCATGTGGATGGCCCTGGTGGCCATCTCCATGCTCTTCGTGGCTTTTACCAGCGCCTACGTGGTGCGCAGCGGTCTGAGCGACGACTGGCAGCCGCTGGCGCTACCGCCGCTGGTCTGGTGGAACACGCTGGCGCTGCTTCTCAGCAGCTTCACCATGGAGCAGACGCGGCGGGCGCTCACAGAGGGCCAGCGCACTGCCTGCAACCGCTGGATTCTGGCCACCGTAGTCCTCGGCACCGTGTTCGTCGCGGGACAGCTATTGGTCTGGCGCACACTGGTCAGCCGCGGCATCTATGTCGCCACCAATCCCAGCAGCTCCTTTTTCTATCTGCTCACGGGAGCGCACGGTTTGCACCTGCTGGGTGGCTTGATCGCCCTGCTCTATGTGGCGCTGGAGGCCTGGCGGTATCGTCTGGGTCCGGCCAAGCGAACGCTGGTGGAGGTGACGGCGCTGTACTGGCATTTTATGGACGGCCTGTGGGTTTATCTTTTGTTGTTGGTTTGGTTGTGGAGGTAACGAGTGGCTACCGCAGAGATTGAGGGCGTGGGTTCCGGGGCATGGGATGGGGGCGGGTCGCCCTATGCCATGCCGTCGAAGAAGCTGGGGATGTGGCTGTTCATCATCTCCGACGCGCTGACCTTTTCCGCGCTGTTGATGGCTTATAGCTATTTGCGCGCGTCGAGCGAGGTGTGGCCCACGCCGTTTCATTTCTGGCCCAGCATTGTCGTCTCCAGCGTGATGACGTTCTGCCTGCTCACCAGCAGTATCACCATGGTGATGGCCGTGGCGGCGGCCAAGAAGGGAAACGTAGGAGGGACCGTCGCGTGGCTGGGCGCCACCATGGCGGGAGGACTCGCGTTCGTTGTGCTGCACGCCAACGAGTGGCGCGGCCTGATTGCGGAGGGCTTGCGGCCGTTCAGCAATCCCTGGGGCTCTCCTCTGTTTGGGGCTACCTTCTTTACGTGCACTGGCCTGCACATGCTGCACGTAACGATTGGGGTCGTGGTGCTCGGCGTCGTCGCGGCCGGTCATAAGAAGGGCCGCTACTCCGCTGAGCACGTCGAAGTCGCCGGCCTGTACTGGCACTTTGTGGATTTGGTCTGGATGTTTCTGTTCCCCATGATCTATTTGCTCTCCATTGCGCCGAAGTAGCAATGGAGCGAGCCGGGGAATTTCAAAGGAGCTGATGTTCATGAGCACCCATGATACTGGCGGCCACGCCGAGGGTAGCAACCGGCTGTACCTCACCGTATGGGTCATGTTGCTGACCCTCTCTGGCGTTGAGGTGTTCCTGGGATACGAGCGGCTGCCGATTCACATAATGATCGTGCTGCTGATGGGCCTGTCCGTCCTCAAGGCGGGGCTGATCATCGCCTACTTCATGCATCTGCGCTTTGAACGCTTGAGCCTGGTCTTGACGCTCATCCCCATGTGGGTGGTGGTCACCTCGCTGTTGTTGGTGTTTTTCCCGGACAGCTTCCGGTTGTTGGAGTTTCGGTTCCCGAAATAGATCAGGAAACGGCTCGTGACTTCACTGCATCTAAGAAAAGGGATTAGTTTCCTGGCCGGCGTGGCGGCCGGGGTGAGCTTCTTCCCGATGGCGGCAAGGGCGCAATGTCCGCTCTGTTATATGAGTGCAGCGTCCTCTGGGTCGAAGGGAATTGAGGCCCTGAAGCACGGCATTCTGATCCTGCTCGTTCCGACTCTGGTCCTGTTCGGTTCGGTGCTGTGGCTGGCGCTGCGGCGTCGGAATGGGCCGGAAACCAGCGGACTGGTTGCGCTGCCTCCGGACAGTGACGAGGAGAGTTTCCCGCCTCTCCCGGCATCGCGCGATCGCCACAGCCCTTCGCGGGCTTGAACGCGGCGGGCCGCCCGAGGGTCAGATTGGGAATTCTCGCAAGGAAACGACGTGAGCGCATGAGAAGCCGCAAGCAGTCCTCCGCAGCTTCCGCTCCGCCCAAGCTTCCATTACTCATCCGACCTTTCCTATTCGCGGTCCTATTGGCCGTTTCAGCCGCCCTGGCGGCTCCGGTCAGCTCCAGCCGCTGGCTGGACGATGTGAAGTATCTCTCCAGCGATGAGCTGCGGGGACGCGGCGATGGCATGCCGGAGCTCAACACGGCGGCCGATTACATCGCCAACGAGTTCCGCAAGGCCGGCCTGGAGCGGGTAGATCAGAGTTACTTCCAGCCGTTTGTGGCCGCCACCGGCGTGGAGCTGGGGTCGGACAACCACATGGCTCGCCTGGAGCCGCAGGCCCGGCCATACCGACTGCGCCAGGACTTCATCCCGTTGAGCTTCTCGGCCTCGGGAGACGTCACCGCGCCGGTGGTGTTTGTGGGTTACGGGATTACCGCTCCCGAATACAACTACGACGACTACCGGGGAGTGGACGTCCGCGGCAAGATCGTGCTCATGCTGCGCCATGAGCCGCAGCAAGAGGACGATCACAGCGTCTTTGGCGGGCGCCAGATGACGCGCTACGCCGAGTTTGTCAGCAAGGCCATCACGGCGCGGCAGCGCGGAGCGGTGGCTCTGCTGGTGGTGAACGATCCGCTGAGTCACTCCGGCGACGCGCTGGTCCCGTTCGGTTCTTCGAGCGGCACGAGCGACGTGGGCATTCCCGTGGTGCAGGTGAAGCAGGATGTAGCCGAGGCCTGGCTGAAGGCGGTCGGCAAGGATCTGGAGGATTTGCAAAAGGCCATTGACGCGGACCTCTCCAACCACTCCTTGGTGCTTCCCGCCAGCCTGAAGCTGAACGTGCACACGGATGTCCGCCAGCAGCATAGCGATCTCAAAAACGTCGCCGGCCTGCTGCGCGGCAGCGATCCCAAACTGCGCGATCAGATCATCGTGATCGGAGGGCACTACGACCATCTGGGCGTTGGCGACCAGGGCGGCAGCATGGCGCCCGCGCAACGCGGCCAGATTCACCACGGCGCCGATGATAACGCTTCCGGCACCGCGGGCGTGATGGAGATGGCCCGCATCTTCAGCGCCGAGCGCGACCACCTGCGCCGCTCCATTCTGTTCATGACCTTCGCGGGGGAAGAGTTGGGGCTGCTCGGTTCAGCGGACTACGTGCAGGAGCCCTTGCTGCCGCTGGACCGCACCATCGCGATGATCAATCTGGACATGATCGGGCGCGTTCAGAAAGACAAGCTGTACGTGGGCGGCACCGGCACCTCACCCGGTTTTCGCAACTTGCTGGAGGAGGAGAACGCCGCGTCGGGATTCCAACTCGATTTTTCGGATCTTGGCTACGACGCCAGCGACCATATGTCGTTCGGTCGCAACCAGGTTCCGGTGCTGTTTTTCTTTTCGGGACTGCACTCGGATTACCACAAGCCCTCTGACACCTGGGACAAGGTAGAACCTCTGGAAACGGCGCGCGTGCTGGAGCTGGTCGCGCGCGTGGTGCGGCGCATTGACCAGACGGACGAGCGGCCCGCCTACACTCCCGTAACCCGCCCATCCAGGGGGGCGGCCCGTGCCTCCAACGACCCGGGCAACTCGTCCGGCCAGACCGGTGGGTATGGTCCCTATTTTGGCTCCGTGCCGGATTTTGCGGAGTCGGAGCGCGGCGTGAAATTCGCCGAGATCCGGGATGGAAGCCCGGCCGCACAAGCGGGCCTGCGAGCGGGAGACGTTCTGGTGAAGTTCGATGGCCAGGAGATCCGCAACCTTTACGATTTCACCTACGCGTTGCAGGCCAAGCAGCCGGGCGATCAAGTTCCCGTCGTGGTGCTGCGCTCCGACAAGGAAATCCAAGCCACCGTCAAACTCGCCCGCCGGGAGTAGCGCCGGCTGCTGGCGGCTGTTTTGCAACCACGCTCACCAGCAACCCGGCCGCCACCACCACCACGCATCCCACCACGTTGTACCAGAGATAGGAGATGCTCGTCAGCCGGGCGGTGAGCAGCACCGCGATCTCTCCCACGATGAGTCCCGCGAAAGCACCGGTGCCGGTGGCGCGGCGGAATCCGAACGCCAGCACGAACACCCCGAGCAGGGAACCGTAGAATAGTGATCCCACCATATTGATCGCCTCAATCAGGGAGCCGAGCCTCCCGCCGAACGAAGCAAACACCCCTGCGTAGATGCCCCAAAAGACCGTGGCGAACTTGGCCGCCCGCACGTAGTGGTGGTCGGAGGCGTCGCGCTTCCAGAAGCGGCGGTACAGGTCAATGGTTGTGGAAGTTGCCAGCGAGTTCAGTTCCGCCGAAATGGTGGACATGGCCGCTGCAAAGATCGCCGCGATGACCAAACCCACCAGCCCCACGGGGAAATAGCGGATGACGAAGTTCAGGAAGATGTAGTTGGTGTCGTCGTAGGCCTTCCCGCCGTTGACCTGGCCCAGCAACCGGATGCCGTCTTGCCGGGCGGCTTCCACGGCGTCGTTAGCCCGGCGCAACTGGGCTGGATTCAGAAACGCGTTCGCGCCGGGCGGGTTGTGCCGGAGGGCGACCATCTGCTTGGCGATAGCGCTGCGCTGTTCCAGGGCCTGGTCGTAGCGTTCTTGCGCGGCCCCGTACTGCTCGGCCAACCCGGCAGAGTTGGTCTGCTCGATCAAGGCTGCCTGCTGGTGGTTGAACAGCATGGGCGGCTTCGTAAACAGGAAGAAGCTGAATACCATGGCGCCGGTCAGTAGGATGAAAAACTGTAGCGGGACCTTCACGATGGCGTTGAACAGCAAGCTGAGGCGGCTGTGCCGGATCGACTTGCCGGTCAGGTAGCGCTGCACCTGCGACTGGTCGCAGCCAAAGTAGGCGAGCGCCAGAAAACCACCGCCGATCAGGCCGGACCAAAGGTTGTAGCGGTTGTTCAGATCGAAGGATAGGTCCACCGCGTTAAGCCTGCTGGAGGCCCCCGCCAGGTAGAGCGCGTCGCCGAAGGAGACGTCCGGCGGCAGCAGGAGCACGGCGGTCACCAGCGCGCCAATGACGCCCAGGAAGATGAGCAGCATCTGCTGTACGTGCGTCCAGGTGACAGCCTTTACGCCTCCGGGGACCGCATAGGCCAGCACAATGACGGCCATGATGAGCACCGTAGCGCGCTCGCTCCACCCCAGAATCACCGAGAGCACCACGGCCGGGGCGTACAGCGCCAGTCCCACGCCCAAGCCCCGTTGAATGAGAAAAACGATGGCGGCGGCCACCCTCGTCTTGGCGTCGAAGCGCTGTTCCAGAAATTCGTACGCGGTGACCACGCGGGCGCGGTGAAAGTACGGGACCACCGTCGCCGACAGGATCACCATCGCGATGGGTAGGCCGAAGTAGAGCTGCACAAAGCGCATTCCATCCGCGTAGGCCTGCCCCGTAGTGCCAAGGAAGATGATGGCGCTGGCCTGCGTAGCCATGATGGAGAGGCCCATCGCCCACCACGGCAT
>JBGPJR010000004.1:0-14994 GCA_041485545.1 Terriglobia bacterium | reverse complement strand
GGTCGTCTTTGCCGCGGCTCACCACCCGGAACAGTTATCTGAGCGGAGCATCAGCGAAATTCTAGAACGCCGCTGGCCTCGCACCGGGTTTGGCGACCCGGTTCAGGAGCGCAAGTACAAGCAGCTCGGTGTCGAACAACTCGCCGGATTGTGGCAGGTGTGGCGCGGCCGGCGGATGGCCCTGCTGTATCAGGAAATGCCGTTCGAAGTTCGCCTGGGCGGCTGCAAGGTGGTGGGCCGGGTGGATCAGATTCACCGAAGCGAGGGCGGTGGAGTCGAATTGGTGGAATACAAGACGGGAGCACCCCACAATCAGAAGCAGGCCGATCGGAACCTGCAGCTCACGCTGTACTCCAAAGCCTGCCGGGAAGTGCTGGGGCTGGAGCTATCGGCGCTGGTTCTTTATAATCTCGCCACGCAGGAAGCCATCCGCACCACCCGCAGTGAAAGCGAATTCAGCGACCTGGAACGGCAAGTGCGTGAGACCAGTCGCAGCATCCAGGCAGGCCGCTTTTCTGCAACACCCGGATACCATTGCCGTTTCTGCGCCTTCCGTGCCATTTGCCCCGCGCAGGAGGAGGCCGGAGGCGACGCCCAAGAGTCTTCCCTCCAGTACCATTGAACCAGGAACAAAAATGGGACTGAAGAACTATTGTTTCGACAACGCCGCTAAGAGACAATGAGTTCGCGACGAAACATTGCCCCCTGCACGCTGAATTGAGGTCTTTCGATGAATGCAACGGAAAAGAGGCGGGCCCGGCGGTTTTCCATGCGGCATCCAGTGGCGGTCAAAGCGGACCCCAACGCAGACGAACAGATCGTTGAGACGCGTGACGTCAGTTCCAGCGGCGTGTTTTTTGAGCTGCCATCGCCTCTGGTGGTCGGTGCACCGGTGGAGTTCCTGCTGACCTTGCCGGAACCGATCACCAAGGGCAGTCCGGTGCGCATCCGTTGCATTGGGAAGGTCGTGCGGGTGGACAAGAACTCACCCGCCATGGCCGGGCACTTGGGAATCGCCGCCACCATTGAACGGTACGAGTTCGTCCGCGACATGTGACCCTGGAGAAGGTTCCAGGACGACTCGTGCGTCAGCCCAGCAAGCCCGCGAACACTTCGCTAGAAAACAGCACGCCGGCATCGCTCAACCGCAGGACATCCGGCTGTCGTTCCATCCATCCCGCTTCGCAGAATTGCACCATGCGGGGCTCCACTCTCTGGAGCGCTGCCTGGCCGAACTCCCGTGCGAGTTGCGAAATCCGGACTCCTTGGCGCCTTCGTAGACCCAAGAAGAGGCGCTCCTCGAACCGGTCCTCCCTCTCCAGCCGTTTGCAATTCACGATGGCCGAGCAGCCCCCTTCGATCCGCTGCAGGTACTCGCCCAGCGAATCCGCGTTTGCCCACCGGCGCTCTCCATCGTAGGAATGCGCGTCTACTCCAAAGCCGAAGTAGGGAGCATTGGTCCAGTACTTGTCGTTGTGCCGCGACTCCCTGCCCGGCAGCGCGAAGTTGGAGATTTCGTAGTGCTGATACCCGGACTGGCCCAGCCGCTCGCACGCCGCACGGTAGCACTCCACCATCTGCTCTTCGGCAGGCACCGCCGCTGCTCCGTACCGGGCACCCGCGCGCAGCAATTCACTTCCCAAACGGCTGTCTTCATCCACCTCCAGCATGTACACCGAAAGATGCTCCGGCTCCAGTGCCAGCACGCTGCGGAGCGTAATCTCCCAGCTCTCCCGCGTTTGATGGGGCAGGCCGGCAATCAGGTCCACCGAAATGTTCTGGATTCCGGCGTTGCGAAGCGCTGCGAACGCTCGCGCGACCGTTTCCGCATCGTGCATTCGGCCGACCGCGCGCAGTTCCCTGCTGACCATGGACTGCACTCCCAGGCTGACGCGGTTGACGCCGCAACAGACCCAGGTGCTCGCAGCATCGGAGGTGGCGTTCTCCGGACTAGCTTCCAGGGTCATCTCGGACTCGCCTTCTACATGGAAGGTCGAACGCACTGTGTCCAGCAGGCTGTGGAGCTGCCTCCCGCTGAGCAGCGAGGGCGTTCCGCCTCCCAGGTAAACCGTGTCCGCAGATACGCCGTCCCAAGCGGGCACACCAGCCGGCCGCCAGAATTCGCCGTGGCGCGCGACCTCCGTCTCCAGGGCTTGCAAATAGCGCGGCAGCTCCGAGAAGGGATGTACGCTGGAGGCGAAGTTGCAGTAGGTGCACTTCTGCCGGCAAAACGGCACGCTAAGATAGATGCCCGCGCCCGTAAGGGTATTCTTCAAGCGATCACCTGAGGATGTCAGCAGGCCGCCGTCAGGCGACGGTGACGTCGTTCGAGAGATACACGTCCTGGATGGCGTTTAAGATTTTGACCCCTTCCGGCATCGGTTTCTGGAACGCCTTGCGGCCCGAGATCAAGCCGGTGCCGCCGGCCCGCTTGTTGATGACCGCCGTGCGAACAGCCTGCTGGATGTCGTTTTCACCCGACGCCCCGCCGGAGTTGATCAGGCCCGCCCGGCCCATGTAGCAGTTCACCACCTGGTAGCGCGTCAGATCAATGGGGTGGTCCGTAGTCAGATCGGAGTAAACTTTCTTCGAAGTCTTCCCGAAGTTGAGGGCGTTGAATCCGCCGTTGTTCTCCGGCAGCTTCTGTTTGATGATGTCGGCCTCAATCGTAACGCCTAAGTGGTTGGCCTGCCCGGTCAGATCCGCCGCCACGTGATAATCGGCCTCCTTGGTCTTGAACGCGGCGTTGCGCAGATAGCACCACAGGACGCAAAACATGCCCAGCTCGTGCGCGTGCGCGAAGGCCTGCGTAACCTCCTGGATCTGCCGCTTGGACTCCTCCGAGCCAAAATATACCGTGGCGCCCACGCCCACGCAGCCCTGCTCGAAGGCCTGCTCAATGGAGCCGAACAGGATCTGGTCGAAGCTGTTCGGATAGGAGAGGAATTCGTTGTGATTGAACTTCAGGATGAAGGGAATCTTATGGGCATACTTGCGCGATACCGAGCCCAGCACCCCGAGCGTGGTGGCAACGGCGTTGCATCCGCCCTCGATGGCCAGCCGCAAAATATTCTCCGGGTCAAAGTACTCCGGATTCGGCGCGAAGGAGGCTCCGGCGGAGTGCTCGATGCCCTGGTCCACGGGCAGGATGGACAGATAGCCGGTGCCGCTCAGCCGCCCGTGGTTGAACACGGAGGCCAGATTGCGCAGCACCGCGGGGCGCCGGTCCGTGCCGCACAGCACGCGGTCGATGAAGTCCGGCCCCGGCAGGTGCAGCATCTCTTTGGGAACCGTCTTGCACTTGTGCCTCAGCAGATCCTCGGCTTCCGCACCCAGCATCTGTTCCAAGCTGGTGCCGACGCGCGCTGGGCCTTCTATCGTAGAGGCTTTCATGACTATGTCACCTTTCCGGAAATGGCATGACTGGGAGAGGCCGGCTCAAGAGGCGCGTACCTCTGCCCGAACTCTAATTCTATCGCACGTCGCAGCCCGCGCGCGCACAAATGCAACGCCAGCGCCATAGGGAGCCCGTCAATTCAATATTTCTTGCTCGGGGAAGCGGAGCGAGCGCCGCTCAGGGAAGGGCTTGTAGCTCTTTGCCCGGCTTGAACCGGACGGCCTTGCCCGGAGGAATGGAGACCTCCTGGCCGGTCCGGGGATTGCGTCCCACGCCGGTTTTGCGCGGCTTGATGGTGAAGACGCCAAAGCCTCGCAGTTCAATCCGATCGCCGCTCTCGAGCGCACGCTTCATGGCGTCGAAGACGGTCTCCACAGCCATCTCGGCTTTTGTCTTGGTGATTCCGGTGCGACCGACGACTTCGTTCACAATATCGAGTTTGATCACCGCTGTTCTCCTCAGAAGACGGTTGCGGAACTCCGGGGCGAAGGGATTATGTTAGGCAACTAGGCATTGTCTGTCAAGAAGTTACAACGCACGTCCTAAAACCGAGAACATCGGAACTATCGAAGAGTCAAGAGGCATTTTGCGGCTCGTCGCCGTCGCGGTCAATCGAGGATGCCGTGCGCGCGCAGTGCCGGCTGCAGTTGTTCCCAGGATTCGAACTGGACCGCCTGCATTCCCTCGCGCTGGGCGGCCTCTACATTGGTGAGCAAGTCATCGGTAAAGAAGCACTCCTCGGGGCGGCAGCCGGCGCGCACGATGGCCTCCTGGTAGATCTCGGCCGCCGGCTTGAGGGCTCCCACCTCATAGGAAAGCACGTAGCCGTCAAAGTGCCGCAGCAGCGGAAAGCGCTGCTGCGCCAGCTCGAAGTGCATGGCGTTGGTGTTGGAGAGCAGCAGAAGACGATGACGCGCACGTATGGCTTCAAACAGGCTTTCGGGAATGAGCGGCTCGGGCAGGAAGATGCGTCCCCATAATTCCCAGAACTGCTCGCAGGTTACGTCCATGCTCAGCAACTGGCAAGTCTGTCGCACGAACTCCTCGGTGGAGATGCGCCCCTTTTCATACTTGCTGGCCAGGCCGCTGCCTGAAAAGATCCGGGGAACGTCCTGGGGTGCGTGCGGGCACAGCGCGGAGAGCGCCTCGTAGCAACCCTTGAAGTCCACCGGCACGATGACGTTTCCCAAATCAAAGAGGACCGCTCGAATCATTCTTTCTCCTGTGGAGGCGCTACAGAAGGAATGTCGCAGATTTCCGCTTGCGTGTCCAGCAAGCGGCAAAGGCGTCAGGCGAGGTCGAACAGCAGCACCTCGGCGGGTGTGCCGGAGGTACCGGCCAGCGTGATGGAGTCCTCGCCACTGATGGCGGCTCCATCGCCCGCGCGCAGCGGGATGTCCCCGAGCTGCACCGAGCCGTCGGCCACCTGGAGCCAGCCATACCGGCCGGGACGGAAGGAATAGGAAGCCTGGCCCCTTTCCGGGAGGCGCGTGCCGTAGAGCTCCACATCCTGATGCACTGCCACGACGCCATTTCCGCCGCCGCGCGCGGCAAGCTGCACCCAGCCGTTCTCCATCTTGTCCTTCGAAAACGCCTTCTGCTCGTAGCTCGGCTCTAGCCGTTGCTGCTCCGGCAAAATCCAAATCTGCAGCAGATGCACCCGGTCTTCTTTGGAGGCGTTGTATTCGCTGTGCGTGATGCCGCTGCCCGCGCTCATGCGCTGCACCTCGCCGGGGCGGATCAGGGAACCGTTCCCCATGCTGTCGCGGTGCTGCAAGGCGCCGTCCAGGACGTAGGTGATGATCTCCATGTCGCGGTGCGGATGCGTGGGGAAGCCAGCGCCCGGCGCGACCCAGTCCTCATTGATCACCCGCAGGGCGCGAAAACTCACTTGGCCGGGGTCGTAGTACTGACCGAAGGAAAAGGTGTGCCAACTATCGAGCCATCCGATTCGCGTGTGTCCCCGCTCCTCGCTGTGCCGAACGGTAATCATGGGATTCTCCCTTCCTCGCGGCCAAAAGATTCAGCTTGGCGGCGTCTTTGCGTGTACGATTTAGCTGGAGGCTCTTTTAGATGCCGGAACCCGCCGAAGGATTCGCGTCGCACAGCGCGTGGCGGCGCGTAGTGCCGCTGGCCGCACTGGCCGCGCTCGGTGTGGCTGCGTATTTCTTCTTTTATCGCGCCGCCGGAGCCCCCGGGGACAGCCTGCGCGTTTCGGGAAACATCGAGGTCACCCAGACTGAGGTCAGCTTCAAGATTCCTGGAAAGCTTGCGGAGCGCCTTGTGGACGAGGGAGAGGCCGTGCCGGCAGGCCAAGTGGTGGCTCGCCTGGAAAGCTCTGATCTGAGTCACGAAGTGGCGGGGCGGCAGGCCGACGTGGCCGCGGCCGAAGCCGTCCTGGCCGACCTGGAAGCTGGGGCGCGCCCGCAAGAAGTCGCCCAAGCCGAGGCGGCGGCGCGGGTAGCGCAAGCGCGTCTGGACGAAATGCTGGCAGGGTCCCGACCGGAGGAAATCGCTGCGGCGCAGGCGGCGTTGAACCAGGCTCAAGCAGAGACGGTCCGGGCGCAGGCGGATTTCGATCGCTACAGTGCCCTGCACGAGAAAGCCGAGATATCAGACCAGCAGTTTGTCGCAGTACGCACGGCACTGGCCACGGCGCAGGCCCGCCAGCAGGAGGCCCAGCAGCGCTTCCAGATGGTCCAGCAGGGGCCGCGCCAGGAGCAGATCGAGCAGGCCCGCGCCGCAGCGCGCGAGGCTGCCGAGCGTTTTGCTTTGATCCAGGCGGGAGCGCGCAAAGAGCAAATCGCGCAGGCGCGCGCACGGCGGGACCAAATCCGCCAGGCGCTGGCGCTGGCGGAGACGCGCCTGGGCTATGCCACCCTGGCAGCTCCGCTCACGGGCATCGTGCTTTCGAAAAACGCCGAGCCCGGAGAGTTTCTGGCCGCGGGCACGCCGGTCGTCACGATCGGCGAGCTCGGCCGCGCCTGGCTGCGCGCCTACATCAACGAGACGGACCTCGGCCGCGTAAAGCCCGGCCAGCCCGCCAAGGTGACTACCGACACGTATCCGGGCAAGTCCTACGCCGGCCGCGTTTCGTTCATCTCCTCGGAAGCAGAGTTCACTCCCAAGACGGTCCAGACCGAACAGGAGCGCGTGAAGCTGGTCTATCGCATCAAGATTGACGTTCCCAATCCGCAAATGGATCTGAAGCCCGGCATGCCGGCCGACGCCGAGATTGATCTCACGGCGAATCCCGCCAGCTTGGCCCGCAACCCGGCCGCTCCGCAGCCATGACCGCCATCCGCATCGAAAAGCTGACCAAGTTGTTTGGAGAAACGGCCGCGGTTCGCAACCTGACGCTCGCAGTGGAACAGGGAGAACTGTTCGGGCTGGTGGGGCCAGACGGCGCCGGCAAGACCACCACCATGCGCCTGCTGAGCGCGATCCTTGCGCCCACGTCCGGCGACGCCTGGGTGGCCGGGCGACACATTGTCACCGAAGCGGAGCAGATCAAAGAGCACATCGCCTATGTCGGCCAGCGCTTCGGCCTCTACCCCGATCTGACGGTCGCCGAGAACATCAACTTCTACGCCGATCTCTACGGCGTGCCGCGCCGGGAGCGCGCCGCTCGCATGGAACGCCTGCTGGAGTTCAGCAATCTGGCGCCCTTCACCAAGCGCCAGGCCGGAAACCTTTCTGGGGGGATGAAGCAGAAGCTCAGCCTGGCGTGTGCGCTCATTCACAAGCCGGACATTCTGCTGCTCGATGAGCCGACCAGCGGCGTGGATCCGCTGTCGCGCCACGAGCTCTGGCGCATCCTTTACGACCTGATCCGTGAAAAGGTCACAATTTTTGTGAGCACAGCGTACCTGGACGAGGCCGAGCGCTTCCACCGCGTGGCGCTGCTGCACGAAGGGGAGCTGGTGGCGTGCGGCTCGCCGCAGGAGCTGAAGGCGCTGCTGCGGGGCGCGATTGTCGAGCTACGCCCCGACCAGCCTCGGCAGGCCGCCGCAGTGCTGCGCGAACAGTTCGCTTCCGCAGCGGTCAATCTGTTTGGCAACCGCGTGCACCTGCTGACCCGCGATCCGGAGCGCGACACCGCGCGGGCCACCGCAGCGCTCCGCGAGCGTGGCCTCGCATTGCCCGACCCGCGCCGCATCGAGCCCAGCCTGGAAGATGTTTTTCTTTCGCTGGTGGCACCCGAGGAGACCGCCGCGTGACTACTCAAGGAGAGATCGGCCCGGCGGTCGCGGTGCGGAACTTGGAGAAGCGTTTCGGCAATTTTGTCGCTGTGAACCGCATTCATCTGGAGGTCGCGCGCGGCGAGGTGTTCGGATTCCTCGGTCCAAACGGAGCCGGCAAGTCCACCACCATCCGCATGCTCTGCGGCATTCTGGAGCCGACCTCCGGCGAGGGCACGGTTGCGGGGCTGAACCTGCGCACCGAGGCTGAGCAGATCAAATCGCGCATCGGCTATATGAGCCAACGCTTCTCGCTCTATGAAGACCTGACGGTGGAGGAGAACATTGATTTTTTCAGCGGCATCTACCGCATCCCGGCAGAGAAGAAGGCCGCGCGCAAGCAGTGGGTGCTGGAAATGGCCGGCCTGGTTGAGCACCGCCGTCAGCGCACGGGGACCCTTTCTGGCGGATGGAAACAGCGCCTCGCGCTCGGCTGCGCGCTGCTGCACGAGCCGCCCATTCTGTTTCTGGATGAGCCCACCTCGGGCGTCGACCCGCGCAGCCGCCGCCGCTTTTGGGAGCTGATCTACCAGCTTTCCGAGCAAGGCGTGACGGTCCTGGTAACCACGCACTACATGGATGAGGCGGAGCACTGCGACCGCATCGGGCTGATCTATCGCGGCGAGCTGATCGCGGGCGGCACGCCGGAGTCGCTCCGCGAGCAGCGGGACGCAGGCGAACTGCTGGAGGTGGTGAGCGACCGGCCGGCGGATGCGCTGCGCGAGTTGGAAAGACTGCCCGGCGTGCGGCGCGTCTCGCTCTACGGTCAGGCCATGCACGTTAGGGCCGAGCCCGGGCACGCGCTCGGCGCCGAGCTGCGCGCTCGACTGCAGCAAGGCGGTTTCCAGATCGCGCGCATCGAGCCGGTGGCGCCGTCGTTGGAGGACGTGTTTGTCTCGCTCGTGGCGGCTTACGACGAAGCCCATCCGGCTCAGGCCGAGGTGCGACAATGAAGGCGTCCCGCATTGTCGCCGTGGCGCGCAAGGAGTTCCTGCACATCCTGCGCGATGCCCGCAGTCTCGCCATGGCCATCGCCATCCCGATGTTGATGCTGGTCCTGTTTGGCTACGCGCTGACGCTGGACGTGGACCAGGTGCCGATGGCAGTTTGGGACCAAAGCGGCACGCCCGCCAGCCGCGCATTGCTCGCGGATTTCCAGTCCTCGCACTACTTCCTGGTGCGGCAACGCGCCTGGACGTATCGCGAGCTAGAGCAGGCCATCGACTCGCGGCGGGCGCTGGTGGCGCTGGTCATTCCCGCACAGTTTGCCGAGCAACTGGCGTCTGGGCGCACGACGTCGCTGCAGCTAATTGTGGACGGCAGCGATTCCAACACCGCCACGATAGCCATCGGCTACGCGACGGCGGTGGTGCAGGCCTACTCGCGTGGCGTGGCGCTCAGCGAAATCCGGCGCAGGACGGGCCAGGAGCTGACCCCGCCGCTCGATGTGGAATCGCGCGTCTGGTTCAACCCGGAGCTGGAAGGGAAGAACTTCATCATCCCCGGCCTGATCGCCGTCATCATGATGGTGATTGCCGCCACGCTGACCTCCGGCACCATTGCGCGCGAGTGGGAACGCAACACCATGGAGCAGCTCATCTCGACGCCGCTCCAGGGCCGCGAGCTCATTCTGGGAAAACTCATCCCCTATTTCGCGGTGGGCCTGTTCGACGTCTTGCTGGCCTTTCTGATGGGCAAATACCTGTTCGCAGTCCCCTTCCGCGGCAGCGTGGCCCTGCTGTTCCTGTGCGCCTCCTTCTTTCTGGCCGGAGCCTTGGCGCTCGGCATTCTGATCAGCACGGTGGCGCGCAATCAGCTGCTGGCCAATCAGCTGGCGATGCTGACCACTTTCCTGCCGTCGTTTCTGCTTTCGGGCTTTATCTTCGCCATCCCCAACATGCCGGGACCGCTGCGACTGGTCAGCTATCTGGTCCCGGCGCGCTACTTCATGGTTCTGCTGCGCGCCATCTATCTGAAGGGGGTCGGACTGGAAGTCCTGGCGGGCGAGGCACTTCTTCTGCTGCTGTTCGGGGTCGCGCTGGTTCTGACGGCGACGGCAACCTTTCGCAAGAGGTTGGTGTAGCGGTGCGCGAACGTCTTCGCGAGATGCTGATCAAGGAGTTTCGCCAGATCTTCCGCGACCCGCGGATGAAGACGGTAATCTTTGTTGCCCCTGTGATGCAGATGCTCCTGTTCGGCTACGCGGTGTCCACTGACGTGCGGAATGTGTCGCTGGCAGTGTACGATCCGGACCGCAGCGTCGCCAGCCGCGACCTGGTGGCGCGCTTCACTTCTTCCGGCCACTTCCGCCTGGTAGCGGATGCGCGAGACACGGCCCGACTCGGCGAGCTGCTCGACTCGGGCGATGCCCTGGCGGCCCTGGAGTTTTCCTCCACTTTTCAGGCCGATCTCGATGCCGGCCGCACGGCGCGGCTGCAGCTGATCGTGGACGGCAGCGACTCCAATACCGCCGGCATCGCGCTGCAGTACGCCGCGCGGATCACCGGAGATTATTCCCAACAGCGGCTGCGCCAGCGCCTGCTGCGCCGCACCGGGACCGAACCTCCGACCACGCTCGTGGAGCTCCAGACGCGCGCCTGGTTCAACCAGAACCTCGAAAGCCGCAACTTCTACGTGCCCGGAGTGATCGCCATGATCGTCTCGCTGGTCACGCTGATGCTGACCGGTATGGCCATCGTGCGCGAAAAGGAGATCGGGACCATGGAGCAATTGCTCGTCAGTCCCATCCGTCCCATTGAGTTTATCCTCGGAAAAACGATTACCTTCGTGCTGATCAGCTTTGTGGATGTTCTGCTGGTCGTCGCCGTGGGCGTGTTCTGGTTCCGCGTCCCGATTCGCGGCAGCGTGCTGCTTCTGTTTTTTGCCACCGCGCTCTATCTGCTCACCACGCTGTCGGCCGGACTGCTCATCTCCACCATCAGCCGCACGCAGCAGCAAGCCATGATGAGTACCTTCCTGTTCTACTTTCCTGCGGTGCTTCTTTCCGGAATGGTCTTCCCGATTGCCAACATGCCGCTGGTGGTGCAGTGGCTCACGCTGGCGAACCCGCTCCGCTACTTTCTGGTCATCATCCGCGGCATCTTTCTGAAAGGCGTAGGCGTTCTGATTCTGTGGCCGCAGATGCTGGCGCTGGCGGTTCTGGGCAGCCTCATGATCTGGCTGGCCTCGCGCCGTTTTCGCAAGACCGTGGGCTAGTTCAAAGCTGTGGAAAAAACTGTGGAAATTCTGGCGACCTTCTTCCGCCGCAAGGTGCTTGTTGGGGAACTGCGATAGAAGTGCTCCATTGCGGAGCGTCCGCAACCATTTCATTCAAAACTACTTGGGATGTTTTTATGGAACCATAAGTCCCCCAGAACTCCACCAGCGGGACCGGGAGCGGAGGGACTTGCAGACGGGACTTTTGCACAAATATGCAGCAGGAAATGAGTTCCAAGCCCCTGTTTTCGGGCACTTCCAACAAACCAGCGAAACCGGGGAGCCTATGGTTGATGCGGACTAGCAAGTCCGCTGGTAAGGGCTTCAGGTGCTGAGCGCTCTGGCACCCCTGCGACCAGCCGAAGAGCGCCTTGTGGAATACGCGCGGAAACGCTCTGCCAGCGAGCGTGGAATCTCCGCATCAACTACGACGGAGGTTCCCGAATCATCGCGGCGGAGCACACGGCCGAACCGGTACACCGCGGAGAGCTTCCCGCCATCGCGATGCGTAAACCGAAGACGCACGCGCTCGATGGGATCGAGCGGCAGATCCCGGTCGATGGCGGCGAGTAATTCAGCGATGCCTTCACCCGTGCGTGCGGAGAACAGCACGAAATCACCGCGCGCCCGGAGCCGCTCGTGCTCTTCTGCAGCAAGAAGGTCCGCTTTGTTGCCGATCCTCAGAATCGGCTTGTCCCGCGCCCCGATCTCCCGGAGGACTTGCTCCACCTGTTCGTCCTGTTGCGCGCGGGCGGGCGCCGAGCAATCGGAAACCAGTAGAAGCATGTGCGCCTCGGAGACCTCCTCCAGCGTGGCGTGAAAGGCCCGGATCAGCGTGTGCGGCAGATTGCGGATAAACCCCACCGTGTCGGAAAGCAGCACGCGGCGGCGCGACGGCAACTCCAGCACGCGCGCCGTCGGATCGAGCGTGGCGAACATCTGGGGTGAAGCCAGCACCTGCGCCTGCGTGAGGCGGTTAAACAGCGTGGACTTGCCGGCATTCGTGTAGCCCACCAGCGCGAGGGTCGCAACGGGCACGGCGGCGCGGCGGGAGCGGCGCTCCAACCGCTGCGCGCGCACCGTTGCCAGTGAATCCTCCAGCCACCGGATGCGCCGCCGGATCCGGCGGCGGTCCATTTCCAGCTGCGTCTCACCGGGACCGCGCGTGCCGATGCCGCCGCCCAGCCTCGACATCTCCAGGCCCCGGCCCGTCAGCCGGGGCAGCAAGTAGCTGAGCTGCGCCAGCTCCACCTGCAGCTGGCCCTCTTTGGTACGGGCGTGCCGCGCAAAGATGTCGAGGATCAACTGCGTGCGATCGATGACGCGGCAACCTGCCGACTCTTCCAGGTTGCGCTGCTGCGTGGGGCCGAGATCAAAGTCAAAGATGAGCAGGTCGGCATCCCGCGCGGCAACTTCCTGGCGCAGCTCCTCGACTTTGCCGCGACCCACCAGAGTGGCCGGGTCCAGCCGGTCGCGCTTTTGCAGCGTCGTTTCCACTACCGCAGCCCCCGCGCTACGCGCGAGCTGCTCCAACTCTGCGAGAGACTCCTCCGGGTCCGCCAGCGTTCGAGAACTGGTGCGCTGCTGCACGCCCACCAAGATAACGCGTTCGGGAGCCGACCGGCTGGGAATGCTAGTCCTCCGCGACGGGGGCGCCGGGGGGGGGCGGACCGGCCGAGTGCGCGGGACGGGAAGGCACCACCGTCGAGATGGCGTGCTTGAAAATGAGGTGCTCCTGATGGTTGGACTCCAATATAAGCGAGTACTTGTCGAAGCTCTTGATCTTGCCGGAGAGCTTCGCGCCTCCCATCAGGAAAATCGTCACGAACGCGCGGTCCTTGCGGGCGCTGTTCAGGAAGTTGTCCTGAATGTTCTGCTGGTTCTTGTCGGCAGCCGGTGCTTCGTGTTTCGCCAGTGCTTCGTGTTTCGTCGGTTCCGCCATGGAAATCATTCTAATCGCCTTTTCTCACCACTGCAATGCCTCATAGAAGCGACTGTGGATCTATGTCCACCAGGAGCGCTGCGGGGGGGAATTTCTGCCGCGCCGCAAACTCGCGGCAGGATCGCAAGGTCTTTCGCAGTACGTTGCGACTGGCAGCCTTGAGCAGAAAGTGGTAGCGGTAGGAGCGCTTCAGGCGCGGAATCGGGGCGGCGGCCGGGCCTAACACGCGCAAACCTGCGGCTCGCACGGTTTCCAGATGGCGGGCCAGCATTCCCGTGAGCTTTGCGGCCGCCTCCGCGCTGGCGCTCCGGACCACCACGTTCGCCAAAGCCGTAAACGGCGGGTAGTGCATTAACTCGCGGAAGCGCAGCTCCTGACGGTAGAACTGCGCATAGTCCTGCGCGGCGGCGGCGCGGATGGCGTAGTGCTCCGGGTAGTAGGTCTGAATGATGACCTCTCCCTCGCGCTCACCGCGCCCCGCGCGTCCCGCGACTTGCGTGACCAACTGAAAGGTGCGCTCCGCAGAACGGAAATCCGGGCGGGCCAGGCCGATGTCGGCGCTGATGACCCCGACCAAGGTAACGCGGTGGATGTCGTGCCCTTTGGCGATCATCTGCGTGCCGGCCAGGATGTCGAGCTCATGCTGCTGGAAGGCCGCCAGGATAGCCTCGGCCCGGCCGCGCCCGCGTGCCGCATCCCGGTCTAGGCGCCCGATGCGGGCCTGCGGAAAGTGCTGGTGCAGCGCGTCCTCGACCTTCTCGGATCCCTCACCCACGAATTGCAGATGCTCGCTCGAACATTGCGGGCACAGCCGCGGAACAGGCAGCGCGAAGCCGCAGTAGTGGCACAGCAGACGCGCCGAGCGGCGGTGATGCGTCAGCGCGATGCTACAGTTGCCGCATTCGATCGCCTTGCCGCACTTCCGGCACAGCACAAAGGCGGAATAGCCCCGCCGGTTCAGCAGCACCAACACCTGCTCCTCGCGCTCCAGGCGCCGTGCGATGGCGTCAAGCAAGGCGCGCGAGAGGAAGCTGGAGCGGCCGGTCTCGGCGAACTCCTGACGCATGTCCACGACCTCGGTCGCGGGGAGCGGCCGCTCCAAAACGCGGCTTTCCAGCTCCAGCAGTTGATATTTGCCCGTCTCAGCGTGGTAGCGCGTTTCTACGGCCGGCGTCGCGGAGCCGAGAATCACGGTTGCGTGGGCCTGCTGCCCGCGCACGATGGCCACGTCGCGCCCGTTGTATCGCGGGGCTTCCTCCTGCTTGTAGCTCGCGTCATGCTCCTCATCCACGATCACCAGCCCCGGCCGTGTCAGCGGCGCAAACACCGCCGAGCGCGTCCCGATGACAATGTCGCAGGCTCCTTCGCGCACGCGGCGCCATTGCGCTTCCCGCTCTCTTCCGGCGAGTCCGCTGTGCAGCATCGCCACGCGCGAGCCAAAACGCGCCGTGAATAATCCGGCCATCGCCGGCGTCAGGCTGATCTCCGGCACCAGCATCAGCGCCGGACGGCCGCGCCCCAGCGACCGCTCGATAGCCCGCAGATACACTTCGGTCTTGCCAGAGCCGGTTACGCCGTGCAGCAGCAGAACGCCGAACCGCCCCGTCTCCATCTGGTCGCCAATCCGCGCCAGGGCTTCCTCCTGTTCGCGAGTGAGCGTAAAGCCGCCGTTACTGATCGTGCCCGCGACGCTGGGTACGGCAACCGCTGGGGCCGCGTTCCCGGTGGTGTCAGCGGAGACAGCCACAGACACTTCCGCGCGCACCCATCCCTTCTTGCGAAGCCTCTCGAGCAGGGCCAACGAATTCCGCAGCGACTCGCGGCGAATGCCTCCGCGTCTTTTGGAGAGCCGTTGCAACAGACGTTTTTCGTCCGCGCCGGTCCGGCTCTCGTCCGCGAGCGCCTGCTCCCCTGCGGCGGTGAGAGTCCAGCGCGTCTTTCGCTGCACGGCAGATTCCAGCGGCAGCATCGCGGCCAGGACTTCTCCCTGCGGCGCCAGGTAATAGTCTGCGATCCACCGGCTCAGGCGCAGGAATTCTTCGGAAATCGCGGGCTCATCCTCGAGAGTGCGCACGAGCGGCTTGATCGCGGCCGGACTCAATCCATCGGCTGCCACGCCGCAGCGAATCACCACGCCGACCAGCCGGCGCGCTCCGAAAGGCACCACCACGCGCATCCCTGCCACCACATGGATGTTG
>JBGPJR010000003.1:0-17219 GCA_041485545.1 Terriglobia bacterium | reverse complement strand
CTGACGCTAGGCTGCTCGATTCTGCTGTCGCTGATTTTTGCCTTAACGCTGATTCCGCTTCTTTCCGAAACCTTTCTCTCGCCCAGCGCGCACAAGTCCTCCGCCGAAAGCTTCATCGAACCGGTCAATCGGATCTACGAACGGGCAGTCCGTTGGGCCCTGCGGCATCGCGCGGTCGTCTTGAGCGCGACACTGGGAGTGGTCGTTTTGGGAGTCTTCCTCTATACGCGGCTCGAGACCGGCTTTTTGCCGGAGATGGACGAAGGCGGCTTCGTCCTGGATTACCTGACCCCGCCGGGCACCTCGCTCGCTGAAACGGACCGGATTGTGCGTCAAATCGAGGGGTTGGTCGCCAAAGTGCCTGAGATGGCGGCTTTTTCTCGCCGCACCGGGGCGGAGTTGGGCCTGTTCGCTACGCAGCAGAATAAAGGCGACATTTTGGTCAAGATGAAGCCTCTCTCCGAGCGCAAGCGGAGCACCAGTGAGGTGATGGCGGACCTCCGCGGACAAATCGAAGGGAACATCACCGGCGCGCATGTCGAATTCATGCAACTTCTGACCGACATGATTGATGACATGGAAGGGTCCCCGGAGCCCATTGAGGTCAAGCTGTTTGGTCCCAGCGTTGACGTGCTCGAAAAGACGGCCAACGAAGTCGGGGACAAAATCCAGAAAATTCCGGGCATTGTGGACTACCTGGGAATCCAAAAAGGGAATCCCGAGATTGTCTTTCATGTGGATCCCGTGCTGGCCGGCCGCCTGGAGATGACCGTAGAGCAGGTTTCGCAGCAGGTCAGCGCGGGGCTGCTCGGCCTATCCGAGACCTCCCTGCGGCAAGCCGACCACACGATTGATATTCGGGTGCGGTTTCCCGACTCGTTTCGCTTTGACTTTGGCCATATTCAGCAATTCCCCATTGTCACGCCCTCCAAGCAGATTGTGCCGCTTTCGTCGCTGGGAACCGTCGAACAGGTGCAGGGAGAGAATGCGCTGCTGCGCGAGAACCAGCGCCTGATGGTGGCCTTGACTGGACGGCTGGAAGGGCGCGACCTGGGCAGTGCCATCGGGGATATCCAACGAGTCATGCAGAGCGTGCAGCTTCCCACGGGCGTCAACTATGAGATCGGCGGAATCTACGAAAACCAGCAGAGTTCCTTCCGGGAATTGCTCTTTGTCCTGGGCCTGGCGCTGGCGGCAGTGTTTGCAGTCCTGGTCATCCAGTTTCGGTCGTTCCTTCCAGCCTTGATCATCCTCTCGGCCGCGCCGCTCTCGCTGGTCGGCGTGTTCGCCATGCTGGAGGTTTGCCACGTCCCCCTGAATGTCTCCTCCTTCATGGGGATCATTCTGATGATCGGCCTGGTTGTAAAGAACGGCATCATCTTGTTCGAATACGTGAATAAACTGCTGGCGGAGACCGACGTGCCACTCACAGAAGCGCTGGTGGCCGCGGGCCGTATCCGCGTGCGCCCCATCTTGATGACCACACTGGCCACCCTGTTCGGACTGCTGCCGCTGGCACTCGGAATTGGCTCCGGCGCAGAAATTCAAAAGCCGCTGGCCCTCGCGGTCATCGGCGGATTGCTGTTGTCCACCTTCATCACGCTGTTCGTAATGCCACTGATGTACTCTCTGCTGGAACGCAAAAGTTAGCTGACTCCCGCCAGCGGCTGAACGGCTGCGCAGTACGACCGCCTTTGTTTGCAGCCTGGCTAAAAGAGGCCGGGAACGAAAAGCAAGCCGAAAGCGGAGCAGGAGTATCCATGTCTTCCGAGGCGGTGTTTTCAAGAGTTTCAGACATATCGGAACGGATCCGGAAATTGATCTCCGAAACGGCTCACAGTTTGGATGCGGCGCTTTACCGGTTGAACAATCCGCAGCTCGCAGAAGCGCTGGGCCAATCGGCTGCCGGCGGCACGCGGGTGCGTTTGATCCTGGACCGCGGAAAGTACGAATCCGACGCCGCAACGCGTGCGCTGCTGACCGAGAGCGGTCTTCGGTACCGGCTGTTGCGCGGCCGCGCAGAACCCGAATCGAAAATGCACCATAAATTTGCTATCTTGGATGACCGCACCGTTCTGACGGGAAGCTACAACTGGACGATGGAGTCGCAGGAGAACAACTATGAGAATCTGCTCATTCTTCGCGACCCCCTGCAGGCTTTAGAATATAAGAAGGAATTTGAGACACTGTGGGAGCAGGCAGCAAAGCAAGGTTAAGCGCTCCAGGGACGGGCCGCGGGCGGCGCGGTGCAGAGGCAAACGTGACGCCTTCCGCTTCCGACGAGTCCCCTGCAAAGGCGCAAAACGGCTCCAGTTACTGGATTTACCTCATGCGACATGGGATCGCGGTTCAGCGGGGCTCTCCGGGAGGTTCGGGAGACGCAGACCGCTCCCTCACGGCGAAAGGCCGGAGGAAGATGCAGGAGATTGCGCACGGGCTGCAACGCGTGGGCTTTGCGGGGGACTGGATTGTTTCCAGCCCATTAGCCCGTGCCGCGCAGACTGCTGAGATCGTTGCGGAGGCCGTGTCGTCGCAGGTCCCGCTCGATTTCTGCGACGCGCTGCGTCCCGGAGGCTCCGCGGAGGATTTGCTGGCCTACCTGTCCAAGCGGCCAAGCCGCAGGCAGGTACTGCTGGTCGGCCATGAACCGGATCTAAGCGCGCTGGCCTCTCACCTGATCGGCTCACCCCGGTTGGCCAACCTGGCATTCAAAAAGGGTGGCTGCTGTTTGATCCGCTTTGAGCAGTCCCCTTGGGAGGCCGCCGGCCAGCTTGCCTGGTGGCTGACGCCGCGACTGCTCCGCGCCATTGGCCGCCGATAGCATCGGCGTTGGTTTTTAGGTTTGCCGCCGCTCGAACGGCGACGCGCAACCATCATATGCGACCAGACAGGAACATCTTAATTCGCGGCAAGGCAGGCATTGATACGGCGGTTAGAAAGCGGAGAGGCGCGTCCGCATCGCCGCCGCTCTCTCTCCCACAAGACCAACCCAGCGCCGCGCTGCAGTTCGATTGGGATCGGGTGCTTGCCGTTGCGAAGCGACGTCTCGACCAGTTCCTGGCGCTTGAGCCACAGGTTCTACGGGGCGAGGACCCGGAGGCGATTCACGACTTCCGGGTGGCGAGCCGGCGTTTGCAGCAGATTCTCGATCTGCTGTTTAGGCGCCCGCAACCGCCGAAAATCCGCAAGTTCCGGTGCAGCCTGCGCCGCGCGCGCCGGGCGCTTTCCGTAGTCCGCAACTGTGACGTACTGATGCACAATGCCGAGCGCATCTTGCGCCGCAAACGGATCTCGCGCCGGGCACCTTGGGAGGCCTTCCGCAACTATCTGGAAGAGCACCGCAAGAAGTCGTTCCGCAAGGCAGCGCGGAGGCTCGGCCGCATGAATCTTTCCGCGTTCTACGTTCAAATGCGGGGCCAGCTCGAGTCTCTGCCGGATCTCCATTCGCTCTCGCATTCCCGACTGGAAGCGGACGAACCCGCCGCCGAGACATCCGCATCTCTTTCCGGGCAGCTTGCAGGTGCGTTACAGGAAACGTGGCTGGCGCTGGAAGGGCGCGCGGCTGCGTGGCGGGACGAGCGCACCGCTCCCGCTCTGCACGCCGTGCGCATCGCCGCCAAGAGGTTCCGTTACCTCATCGAGGTGATACACGAGCTGGGGGATTCCAGCGCCAAGTCCGCTCTGGAGCCTCTGCGCGGGCTCCAAGATCGGCTCGGCAACTGGAACGACTTGGAAGTCATGGAGCAGATGATGCTGGAGATGATTGCCAGCCCGGAATATCTCCAGGAACACCTGCAACTCGCCATCCAGATCGAGCAGCTGGTGCTGCGCAACCGGCGCATCAAGAAGCTGGGAGAGGGAAAGATTCTCGGCGCTCTGGAAGACTCCCCGGAATGGAGTGCGCTAGGCGGTTGGGTGAGTCACTTTCTTTCCACTTCCTCGGACGCCGCCTGAATGGCGTGCTTGGTTCCGCTCGCGACGGTTCGTTCCCCCGGCGATGCGGGCGGTTCGGCCGAAGATGCTGCGGGTGGAGCGGGCGCCTCTTGGCGTTCCGGCGGCTTGCGCTGCGGACCGGAGGCAGCGTCGGCGTCGAGCCCGCCGTCTTTAAGTACTTGCTGAATCCCGCTGCGCAGCTTAGAAAACACCGCATCCACACGCTTGGTGCCGTCCACCACCTGGAAGCCGTACTGCTTGGCCAGATCATCGAAGCGGGCGATCAGCGCGTCCTGATACTTGCAAAAGCCCTCGTACATATCTTCGCTGGGATACAGGTCCATGCCCGACTCCCAGTAGTCGAAGCCGCGGGAAAAGACCACGCGGGGGATGAGCTCGGCCACCCCGATACGGAGGTAGAAAATGGCATCGGGCTTGAGCGCGAAGCTGTAGAGATTGCGCAGCCAGGCGCCATCCATGCCGCGCACCCGCGCACGCGCCATCAGCGAGTAGATATAGCGGTCGGTGAGCACGATGAAGCCGGCCCGCAGCGCCGGAATGATCTCGTGCTCCAGACGATCGGAGAAATCCGTGGCATAGAACAACGTGGAAGTGATGCGGCCCAGCGTATTGCCCTCTTTGGCCCGCTTGATGCCTCTGCCGGCCAGCGTGGAACGGCTCATGCCGGTGACCAAAACGGCGTGCCCTTCCTGCTCCAACCAGGGGCGCAGCAGGTCAATCTGCGTGGTGCGGCCCACGCCGTCCGTTCCTTCAATCACAATGAGCTTGCCGACAAGGTTGGACAAGTCCATGCCCGGCAAGGCTACGCCGTAGGTTTCTCTCATGGGGCCGCCATCAATCGTTTGGCCTGATCCAGCTTGGATTTGACGCTTTGCCGCATCTGCGCCTGTTGCACTTCAATCGGCAGGGTCGCGTCAATGGCCTGGAGATCGAACTCCGGGACCATCCGCTCGTACTCTTCCAGGATTCGTCCCTGGAACATTCGAAAGCTCTCTTCCGTGTCGGGGCTGAGGTCCAGGTCCATGCCCGCTTCGTAGTACTTGATGCCGCTGCGGGCTGCCAGAATGCGGTTCATGGCCACTTCCAGCGGAACGCGAAAATAAAAGGCGATGGTGGGCTTCACCGCGAAGCTGTAGAGCTCCCGGAGCCACTGCGGATTCATGCCCCGGACCGCATCGCGCGCAAAGGCCGTGTAAATATAGCGGTCGCAGAGCACCACCGCGCCGGTCTTGAGCAGCGCAATGATGTTGCGCTCGCTGCGCTCCGCGAAATCCGTGGCATGAATCAGGCTGAAGGTGGCCGGCGTGAGCGAATGCCTCTTCTTGCCGCGCTTGGTGGTTCGGCTCACCAGCGGCGAGGAGTTCCACTCGCTGTAGACCACGCCGTAGCCTTCCGAGCGCAGCCACTGGTGCAACAAGGACAGTTGCGTGGATTTGCCGGAGCCGTCAATGCCCTCGACCACAAACAGCTTGCCCGCAAAGCGATGTTCTCCGTAGCGTTTCATAGATTCAGTTCAGAGCCTTGCCTTCATTTCTGACTCTCCGGCACGCATGGCCCCAAAAAACCCACTTATAAATCCTACCGCCACCGGGGCGCAAAAGCCAATCCGCCTCCCAAGGCCTCAGATTCCCACGGCACAGAAGCCTGCCATCATTACCCTGCTCCGGGAGCCGCCGACGATCGCTCCACGACCGTTACGCGCTCCGCTCCAAGTGGACCGGCATGCCAAATTCCTTTTCAAACAGTTCCGCTCCCCGCCGCACGGCCCAGAAAATCAAGTCGGAGGACCGGCGCATTTTGATCCGCAGCAGCATCCCGCGGGCTGTCGGCCTCAACCGAACCGCCGAAACGCTCTGGCGGTGATCGGAATCGAGCCGGTCTGCCAGGCGCAGCAACGAAACCAGCTCCCGAATCTCCCGTTGCTGGAAGGAGCGCAGCGAGGCGTATACTTTGTGCTCTGAATTGGGCTCGGACTGGCTATGATAGCGCACGACGCATGCCAGGAGGTCTTGCTGGCGGTCGTCCAGCCCCGGTAGTTCCGCGTTGCGCACCAGGTATTCCCCGTGCTTGTGGTGCCCTTCCCGGCGCACGACGTGACCCACATCGTGGAGCAGCGCGCCTAACTCCAGGATCAGCCGCATCTGCTGACCCATGCCGTGCAGACGCTGCGTCTGATCAAACAGCGAGAGGGCCAGTATCCGCACCTGTTCACAATGTTTCTCGTCGTAGTGCATGCGGGTCGCCAGGCGGCGCGCCGAAGCTACGGCTCGCTCCGGCTGCAGCTCGGTGGCGCGCTGGCCGTGCAGCGAGTGCAGCACGTCTCGCAACACCCCTTCCTTCACACCCACTCCGGGCACCAAGGCGCGCTCCAGGTTCCACCAGCGGCCCAGGGCCAGCAGCACGATGGCGGCAATGGCCATCACCTCCGCCCGATCCTTACGCACCAGGAACTTCTCCATGCGCTCCTTGACATCCCGGCCGGTGATGCTGCCGAGCTTGCGTCGCAGCACCCGAAGGTCGACCGTGGGGACTCCATACCGGCGCGCTCCGGGGGCGATCAGGGCCAGGGCCTCCGCGTTGCCGCCGCACCACACCGCAGGAAACTCCTTGCCGGCCGGATGGGCAGACCAATATCGCCGCAGCATGCTCTCGGACCATTCCCGCACCAGCCGCACCTGGTGCGCGCTCATCGCGCCATTGATCCCGAAGCTCTCCATCAAACGCACCGTTCCCAGCGGCAGCGTGACGCTCTGCTCCAGCGCGCCGTCCTTCAGGCGGGTGACTTGCAGGCTGCCTCCGCCCACGTCCACCACCAGGCGCGGCGAGCAACGGCCACCCAGCGCGCCCTCGACCGCCGTGCGGAGCAGCGCGGATTCCTCGGCGGCATCAATAATCTCCAGCCGGATTCCGGAGGCGCGAAAGATCTTTTCGACCAGCGTCCGGCGGTTGCGAGCCTCGCGCGCGGCGCTGGTGGCTACGGCGCGGTAGCGCTGCACGTCGTACTGGTTCATGCGCGTCTTGAAGCGCCGGAAGACCTGCACGGCCTGATCCATGGTGTGGCTGTCCAGGTCGCGGGAGCTGAACACGGGATGCCCCAAACGCAACGCCGCGCGTTCGTTCTTGATCTCATGAAACGAGGTGGGCGACTCGGCGCGCGCAATCACCAGGCGGATGGCGTTGGAACCCGCATCAATCGCCGCGATGTTGGTCGTGCCGTCCGCGCTCATATGCTCAAGGTACTACAAGCGGATGATCTGCGGCAAAGCCTCCCGCGTCATCGCCGGGTTGTAACGCAGCTTTAACAAAACATTCACTCGTTTTACACGAACGGCGCGATAGCATGCGGCGGATGCGGGTCTATTTGATGCGCCACGGCAGCTCCGCCAAGTCTGCTGAACCAGATGCAGCGCCCGGTTCGGCTCGCAGCAACAAGGCCATGCTCCGGACCGCGGGTGCGGCACGCGGGCTGCCGTTGCCTGCCTGGAACTGCGCTCCGCGGACGCTGGCCATGCCGTACTGTTGTGGCTGTATCCGCCAAAGACGCTGCGCCGTTTGGGAAGATAGGCGAAGCGCTCGTGCGGCGCTGCGAGACAGCTTTGGCTTTTCTCTGCCGAGCTGATTTATCATAAGGAGAGGTCCCCGCAAGGCTCTTATGAAACGCATTCTGATCATTGAGGATGACAAAGACATCGTGGAGCTGGTGCGGTATAACCTCGAAAAGGAAGGGTTTCAGGTCTCTGCGGCAGCGGACGGCGATAGCGGGCTGGCGCAGGCCAAGAAATCTCCGCCGGACCTGGTGGTGCTGGATTTGATGCTGCCCCGGCTTCCGGGCCTGGAAATCTGCCGGGAGATCCGGCGCGACCCGAATCTGCCGCGACTCCCCATCCTGATGCTGACGGCCCGGAGCGAGGAGGCCGACCGCGTGGTGGGCCTGGAAATGGGCGCGGACGACTACGTTACCAAGCCCTTCAGCCCGCGCGAGTTGGTGGCGCGCGTCAAGGCGCTGCTGCGGCGCGCAGAGCCGGCTGGGGAAGCGCCGGAAGCCCCCATCGAGGTGGGCGACCTCTCGATCGACCCTTCTTCCTACCGCGTCCTGCGCCTGGGCCGGTCCGTATCCCTGAGCACGCTGGAGTTTCGCCTCCTGCTGTTCTTGGCCTCGCACCCCAACCGAGTTTTCTCGCGCGACCGGCTGCTGGATGCGGTCTGGGGCGCGGAGCGCTTTGTTACGCCGCGCAGCGTGGACGTGTATATCCGCCGCCTGCGAGAAAAGATCGAAACCGATCCACAAAATCCGTCCGTGCTGAAAACGGTGCGCGGCACCGGGTACCTGCTGGAAAGCTGTGCGAACTAGGCAGTCGTTGCAACTCGGCCTGCTATATCTGGCCTTGTGGTTTTTGTTCCTGCTGGGCGCCGACTTCCTGACTGGAACGACGCTTCGCGAACTCCCGCCCGATGCGGGTCCCAGAGTCCGGTTGATTCTCTGGACGGGCGGCTCCGTCCTTTTCCTCGTGAGCACGGTCCCCGTCTGGTTCTACCTCCGCCATCTGAAACGGCGCGTTCGCCAACTGCGGCAATTCTCGCTCCGCATGGCGGAGCAGGACTTTCGTCCGTTGCCGCAAGGCGCGCACGGCGGCGAGATGGCCGGCCTGGCACAGGCGTTGAACGAAGTGGCCGCGCAGTATGACCGCACCATCCGCCTGCTGACCGAAGAGCGGGAACGGTCGGCCACGATTCTGCGCAGCATGGTGGAAGGCGTGGCGGTGATCGAGCCAAAGCAGAAGATCGCTTTCTGCAACGACGCCTTTTGCCAGGCCCTGGGCCTCAAGGGCTTGCCCTGCGCCGGGCGTCTTCTGGTGGAGGTCACGCGCCAATCCGGCTTGCTGGACCTGGTCCAGCAGGCACTCGACTCGCGGCAAACGGTGAGCGGAGAGATCGAGATGGGAGCCGCCTCTCCGCGCGTTTTCGCGACCACCGCGGCGCCCTTGACCGGAGCCAATACGGGTGTGGTGCTGGTGCTGCACGACATCACCGAGCTCCGCAAGCTGGAGCGCATGCGGCGCGATTTTGTCGCCAACGTCTCGCACGAATTCAAGACGCCCCTCACGGCCATCCAGGGATTTGCCGAGACGCTGCTGGGAGGAGCGCTGGACGACGCGCGGAACAGCCGCCATTTTCTGGAGATCATCCGCGACCACGCCGTGCGCCTGAGCCGCGTCACCAACGACCTGCTGAAGCTCTCTTCCATCGAAGCCGGCAAGCTGGAGCTGCAAAGGCAGCCCATCGCGGTGCCGGAGCTGGTGCAAGCCTGTCTGGAAACGGACCGCAAGAAAGCCGAGCAGCACCAGCTCGCGCTCGCGGCCGAATGTTCCGAAGGGCTGCCGCTGCTGCAGGGCGACGCTGCTCGCCTGCGCGAGGCCCTGTTAAACCTGCTCGACAACGCCATCCAGTACACCCCCCCGGGCGGTAAAATTACGGTCCGAGCAAGCACCTCCAACGGGCAGGTGATCATCGCCGTTTCCGACACCGGGATCGGCATTCCCAAAATGGAGCAGCAGAGAATCTTCGAGCGCTTCTACCGCGTGGACGACGCCCGCTCCCGCGAAGTCGGGGGCACGGGCCTGGGCTTGTCCATCACTCGACACCTGGTCGAAGCCCACGGCGGCCGCATCGAGGTGGACAGTGAAGTCGGGCGCGGCTCCACGTTTTCCCTCTTTCTCCCGGCCGCCTGACCGCGCCTCCCGCAGTCATCGAAATTTCATCTCCCTGTCATCGAGCTGTCTTGATGGGCGTATAGACTGCCTCGGGTCGACCGTACAGCAGGAGCTGCCTGACAGGGCCTTATCCGGGGGGGAAGGGCTCTCGCTGCGGGCGGTTTCCGTTGTGTGGTTTTTCGGGGCCGGCTCCGTTTACCGGCCCCGGAAGATTCTCACCAGCTGCGCCGCGGCCGCTTCTGAAGGCTTCCCGAGGCACGCACCAGCTCGGCGCCGTCACCCTACCAGGCGCACTCGACGATCCAACCGCAAAGTAACCGGTTCATTCTGCAGCCACGAGCGTATAGAATCAGGTGACGCGGTACGATTCGAAAGGGCGCTCCGATGCGGCATCTCACCGAAGAACTGGAAGACCTGCGAAAACGGCTGTTAGAAATGGGCGGCCTGGTCGAGACGGGCATCTATCACAGCGTCCAGTCTCTGGTGGAGAACGATGCGCAGCAGGCCGCGATCGTGCTGCAGAACGAAGCCAAAATCAACCAGCTGCAGATGGAGATTGACGAGCTGGCCACGCGCCTGCTGGCTCTGGAGCAGCCGGTAGCTACCGATCTGCGCCTGATCACGGCGGCCATGAAGATCAACACCGACCTGGAGCGGATGGGCGATCTTGCGGTGAACATCGTGGAACGCTCCCAATCGCTGCGGAAGCACCGGCTGATCAAACCTCCCATTGATCTGCCGCACCTGGCCAGCCTGGCGGAAACGATGGTGCGCAACGCCCTGGATGCCTTTGTGAAGCGAGATACCGAGCTGGCGCGCGGCGTGCTGGCTTCCGATGACGCCGTGGATGCGCTCCGCGACACCGCCTATGGGGAGTTGATCCGCAATATGGAACGGGACGTCTCCAGCGTTCCGCAGTCGGTGGACCTGCTGTTTGTGGCCCGCGATCTGGAGCGCATCGCAGATCATGCCACTAATATCGCCGAAGGCGTGCTGTTCCTCGTGGAGGGCGTCGACGTTCGGCATCATGCCACTCGCTCCGCTCAGCCCCAAACTCCCTGACGGGGTCCCGAAAGTCTTGTGAGCCGCCGACCGCTCTTTCGTTATACTATGCGCAATTGCATTGGGCTAAGCGAAATCGAACGCACACGCGTGGGCCGTTTCGGCAGGGGTGTCCGCCAGACCGTGACCAGGTTCACCGAAGGCACGCTGGTGATTGATCTGCTCCATCGCGAGGATCGCACCTTAGTCTGGCGCGGCATTTACACCGACGAGGAAAGCGATGCGGCCAAGCTTTCCAAGAAGCTGACCGACGATATCAAGAAGCTGTTCCAGGAATACCCGCCGAAGAAGAAGTAGCCCAGCGCTCCAGACTCACTTCTGACGCTGAGCGGAGACTAAGCGGTAGTGGTCGATCGTGCAAGCGACCCCGGTTTTCCCACGCGGTCGTTCCTTTTCGATGCGAACCACTTTGCCGCGGCAGAGGATCTTGCCGGTCTCCCTGCGGTCCTTGGGCGCGGGGATCACAATCTCCATTTTCACGTCGGTGCCGACGGGAGGTTCATCATTCAGCAAGAAATAGCATCCGGTCGAGCTAATGTTTTCGGTAATCGTCTCCGCTGTAACCACGGGCGGGCGTCTCCGCGGCGACAGGCCGCGCATGAACCCGCGGACCCAGACGCGGAGTGGCAGCAGGAGTTGGTAACGTCTCGCACGGATGGGGGAGTGGTCATTTCCAGACATCGGATTTAGCTCCTTGTTCTCCATGTACCGACACCTATACCCACTGGGCTCTAGCAATTGCGATGCCACTGCAGGGACTGCCTGTAACTTATTGTTCAGTAACGTGTTACTGCGCACGATCTGGGGTATAGCTGCTGCGCCCGGAACCCGCATTCCCGCGTAAGAATTCCACGGGTGCCCGACCTCCCGTGGGCGGCCGGGAGCGGCGGCCTCAGCCACGGCCCGCCGGGCTGTGCTTGCGGGTAAGCTAAGATGCGTTATGCGAGAACGACGTCGACCGCCCCTGGGGCAGGTTTTCCTGACGGACAGCCGCGTGGAGCAGCGCATTCTGAATGCTCTGCGTCTGGATCCGGAGGAGGTGGTACTGGAAATCGGCGCCGGACCGGGAAATATGACCGCTCGCATCGCCGCCTGTGTCTCCCAGGTGATCGCTGTGGAGGTGGATCCGAAGCTGGCCTCCGCGCTGCGCCAGCGGTTTGCCGACAACAGCCGGGTCGTCATCCTGGAGGCAGACATCTTGCAGGTGGCTGTGGACCGGCTCGCCCGCCAGGCAGGCAAGGAGTCCATCCAGGTCTTCGGAAACCTTCCCTATTACATAACCTCGCCGTGCCTGATGCACCTGTTTCGGTTTCACACCTCCATCAGCACAATCGTAGTCATGGTGCAACTGGAAGTGGCGAGGCGCATTGCGGCGGAGCCCGGCTCGGCAGACTACGGATTGTTATCCGTTACCTGCCAGTACTACTCCCGGCCGGAGCTGCTGTTTCGAATACCGCCGGAAGCCTTTCGGCCGAGGCCGCAGGTGCATTCCGCGCTGGTGCGCATGAAGGTCGCGCCGCAACGAAAGGCTCTGGGGATCGGGGACGAGCCGACTTTCTGGAAATGGATGCGCGCCGCCTTTGCGCAGAAGCGCAAGACGCTGATCAACAACTGGAAGAGCCTCTGCAACGCAGAGCGACTGCGTGCGGCACTGGAGCAAATGGGGGTCAGCGCCAACGTTCGAGCCGAAGCGCTTTCGCTAGAACAGCTTGCAAGCCTGTACCGGGTGTTGAGCCAGGACCGGGCAACGGACTCGGGTCCGTCCCTGGGGACTGGCGCGGCCGTTTGACCGCAATGCAGAAAACGTGCTATCGTCATGCTGACGATGCGGACCGGAGCGGGCAGCCTGTGCGCCTGTCCGCGGGCCCCCGGCGGGCGGTCCAGCGTCCGGGATGAAGAAAGAAGTACAGCTTACCACCGGCATTGAGACCCTCTTTGGCACCCTGGATGAAAATCTCCGGCTGCTCGAAACTGCCCTCCATTTGAGCGCTCACCTCAAGAACGGCACCCTGGAAATCGAGGGCGACCCCGCCAATGTGGAGCGCATGGAGCGCATAGTCGAGGATTATACTCAGCTGCTGAAGGAGGGCGTCACCTTCAACAACGGTGATCTGCTGGGATACCTGAAGATCGTGTCCGAGGACCCGGCATCTAGCCTGCACCAGCTGGTCTCTAGCGGACGCCATCGCCAGTACGGCAAAAAGCCCGCCACGCCGAAGAGCCTGAACCAGCGGCTCTATGTGGAAGCGATTGACCGCTACGACATGGTGTTCGGTGTGGGGCCGGCAGGAACCGGCAAGACTTATCTGGCCGTCGGAATGGCCGTGTCGTATCTGCTCTCGCGCCGGGTCAGCCGCATCGTGCTGGCGCGTCCGGCGGTGGAGGCCGGCGAGCGGCTGGGCTTTTTGCCCGGCACCATCCAGGAAAAAGTGGACCCCTATCTGCGGCCGCTCTACGACGCGCTCTACGATCTGCTGGAGGCCGAAAAGGTGGAGCGGTTTCTGGAAAAGGGCATCATCGAGATCGCTCCCATCGCGTTCATGCGCGGCCGCACGCTCAACGACAGCTTCGTGATTCTGGACGAGGCTCAGAACACCACCAGCGAGCAGATGAAGATGTTTCTGACGCGCATGGGATTTAGCTCCAAGGTGGTGGTGACGGGCGACATCACGCAGATTGACCTGCCGGAGGGGCGGCGCAGCGGCTTGCTCCACGCGCTGGACGTTGTAGCCGAAGTGCCGGGCATCCGCTTCGTCTATTTTGACGAGCGCGATGTGGTTCGCCATCATCTGGTGCAGCGCATCATTCGCGCCTACGAGCAGCACACACAGTCCGGCAATGGAGCCGGCGCACCGGCGGCGGCGCCAAGCCGGGAACCAACCCCGCAGCCATAACCGTATTTGGCCGGGATACCTCGTTCCCGATCCACTATGTTTTCTTCCCACCAAACTGATTCGGACCCGGACAATCGCAGCAGGATTGCGCCCAGAGGTCCTGCCAACGGAAACGCGGCCACCCTCATCCGGCGGCAACGGCGCGTCCAGGCCGATTGGGCGGAACTACAGAGTTTTCTCGACTTGTTGCGGAGCCGCCTGGCGCACTTGGAATACAGTGTCTGCGTGGTCTCGGATCGCGGCATTCGCCGCTACAACCGGCGTTTCCGCTCCCGCGACGAAGCCACCGATGTGCTGTCCTTTCCGGCCGGTCCCGGGCGGAAAGGCCCGAGCAGCTACCTCGGCGACATTGTGATCTCCGCCGAAACGGCGCGCGCCAACGCGCAACGCTACGGGGTCCGTCTGGAGGAAGAACTCAAGCTGCTGGCTTTGCACGGCGTCCTGCACCTGCTCGGACATGACCACGAGACCGACTCCGGCCAGATGGCGCGCCAGGAACAGCAGTGGGCGGCACGGCTGGGCTTGCCGCAAACGCTCCTCAGCCGGGCCAACGGCACGGGACCCGTGCGCGGCGCTAAGACGGGCAACAAGAATTGAAATGCAGGTTCTGATTTTCATCCTCATCCTGGCCGGCAGCCTGCTGCTCACGCTGTTCTCTTATCTGACCCGGCTGTACAGCGAGCGCGGGCGGTTCCTGATCCGCGGATCCAGGCACAACGTCGAATTCTTTGAGAAACAGGTGGAGCCCAGTCTGCGCGTGCAAATGGAGCAAGCTGTCTGGGCCTTCCCGCTCCTGGTCCAGAGCACCCTAGTCTTGCTCGGCTTGTTGGTGGCGACCTGGAACCTTGGAAAACCCTTTGAGTGGATGACCGTTCTGGGGGAAGCTATCTTGCTGCTGCTCGACGTGCTGCTGTTCGGACTGGTGATTCCCAACGTCTTGCTGAGCCGGACGGAGGGGAAGTGGCTCCGCCATTGTGCCGGAACGGTACGCACTTCCGTGCGGATGGCTTATCCGCTGGTCGCCGTGGCCCAGTTTCTGCACCGCATCGCTCTGCTGGGTGGCGGCCCTGAGGAGGAAGAGCGTCCTCCCACGGAAACGATCGAAGCGCTGATGCAGGCCGGAGAGGAAGAGGGCCTTCTGGAAAAGGAAGACCGCAAGTTGATCCAGTCCGTCGTGGAGTTCGGCGATAAGACCGTGCGCGAGGTGATGACACCACGGCAAGCCATTGTAGCCGTCCCGAGTCGGACCACCTTGAGCGAGTTGAAGCAGATGTTGGCCACCAAGCGCTATACCCGCATCCCCGTCTACGAAGGCGACCTGGACCGCGTGGTCGGCTTTGTGCACTCTGGCGACTTGTTCGCGGTCGGGGAGGAGGCTGCCGAGCGGCAGACCGTTCAGGAACTGGTGCGGCTGGCGCCGGTCGTCCCGGAGACGAAGCTTATTTCCGAACTGCTCCCGGAGTTGCAACAGAAGGCTCCCATGGCTTTCGTGGTGGATGAGTACGGTTCTGTGTCCGGGCTGGTTACCGTCGAAGATTTGGTGGAAGAGATTGTCGGAGAGATCCGGGATGAGCACGAACCCATGGATGTGATCTCAGAGGGCGCTGGCCGCTACAATATCCCGGGCGACCTGGATGTGGCTCGGTTGCAGGAGTTGTTTGACGTCCGCCTGGAGAGCACCGGCGACGCCCGCACCGTCTCCGGCCTCGTAACCGATTCTCTCGGCCGTGTCCCCGCGGCGGGAGAACGCCTGCAGCGCGACGAATTGAGCTTCCTGATCACCGAAGCGAACGGGCGCCGCGTGCTGCGCATGGTGGTCACCGGACCGGTGAAAGAAACCGCGAGACGTTCAGAGCCTTCCATCGGGGCGCCTGCCGGAGGCAGGCGCTCGGGACCGTCGCAACCCGCGGCCTAACGCGATCCTGCTGCGAGCCTCCTCTGACCCTTTGACCATGCCTATCCACAGCGGGTTTGTCACCATCTTGGGGCGGCCGAACGCCGGCAAGTCCACTTTGTTGAACGCCCTGGTGGGTTCCAAGATCGCGATCGTCACCGCCAAGCCGCAGACCACGCGCGCGGCTCTCTCCGGCGTGCTGACGTTGGATGTCCGGCACGCTCTCGCGGGTGAACTGCTGCGCCTTCACCCGGAATTGCGCCAGCAGACCGGTTGTGACCCTCTGGCGCAGATCGTTTTCCTGGACACCCCAGGCATTCACCAGCCCGCCACGCGCCTGGACCAGCACATGATGGAAGATGTGCGCGGCTCGCTAGCCGAGCGAGACCTGTTGCTGTTCCTGGTCGACGCCACGCAGCCGTTCGGTTCGCGGGACGCCTCCGCGCTGGAGTGGGTGCGCCAGGCCAAGACACCCTCTTTCCTGTTGCTCAACAAGATTGACCGGGCGGCCAAGCCGCGGCTGTTGCCGCTGATCGAGCGCTACCGCAGCCTGCACGACTTCCAAGAAACCATTCCGCTCTCCGCGCTCACGGGCGACAACCTGCCGCTGCTGGTGGAGCGAATCGTCGCGCACCTGCCGGAAGGGCCGCTGTACTTCCCTCCCGATCAGGTCACGGAGCAGCCCGTGCGGTTTCTGGCCGGCGAGATCGTGCGCGAAAAAGTCATCGAGCAGACACGCCAGGAGCTGCCCTACGCCTGCGCCGTCCTGGTGCGCGAGTACGAGGAGAAAGCCGATCTGGTCCGCATCGCCGCCGATATTTTTGTGGAGCGCGAGGGCCAAAAGGGAATCGTGATTGGGGCCGCAGGGCAAAAACTCAAGCTGATCGGCACGCGGGCCAGGAAAGAATTGGAAGACATCCTGGAAAAGAAGGTCTTTCTGGAGCTGTTCGTGCGCGTGCGGGAGCAATGGCGGGAGGACGCCCGGTTCCTGCGGGCGCTGGACTGGCGCCACATGGTAGGCCAGTAAACCGCCTGAAGGAAGTACGCTTTTCAGCTCTGCGGCGCAATCCCCAGGGATTTCATCTTACGGTAGAGGTGGCTGCGCTCCAGACCCAGGTCGTGCGCCGTGCGCGAGACGTTGCCGCGGTTCTCTTCGAGCTTCCGGGCGATGAAGTCGCGCTCGTAGGCGGCACGCGCTTCTTGCAGAGTGTTCATTGCCATGCTGGCCTTGCGGCGCGGATCTTCGCGAAACAGCAATGCGGGCAGGTGCTTCCGATCCACACGCGACTGCGGATTCAGGATCACGATGCGCTCCATCACATTCCGCAGTTCCCGTACGTTGCCAGGCCAACCGTAGGCGGCCAGCGCCGCCTGCGCGTCCGCGGTGAGCTCTTTGGGCTTGCGCCCGTAGCGGCTGGTGAATTCCTGGAGGAAATAGGCGGCCAGCAGCGGGATGTCCTCCGCACGCTCGCGCAAGGGAGGGACCACAAAGGGGACCACGTTCAGGCGGTAGAACAGGTCCTCGCGAAAATTGCCGTGGGCGATTTCCTCTTCCAGGTTCTTGTTCGTCGCCGCAATCACGCGCACGTCCACGCTCAACGCAGAGGGCGAGCCCAGCGGCTCAAAGCGCTGCTCGTCGAGCGAACGCAGCACCTTGGACTGCGTTTTCAGGCTCATGTCTCCGACTTCGTCCAGGAACAGCGT
>JBGPJR010000002.1:0-17586 GCA_041485545.1 Terriglobia bacterium | reverse complement strand
GGAATTTCGTTGGCTATCTCCAGCTCGAAATTGCTTCCAACGCTCTCGCCTGCCAGTTTCAAAAAGGTTCGCCAAACGAGATTCGATTCGTCCTGCGGGATCTCTGCCGCGTCGGTTCCGGATGCGGAAATCCGCAATCCTCTGGCAGAAGGCCGCAAGGTGCAGCGCAAGTACAGGCCGAGCGCCAAGGCCAGCGCGTCAAAGCCCGGCCCCAGATTGGCGCTCGAGGCGGGCACCTGCACCCGAATTTCTCTCGCCGCTGGCATCCCATCCACCCCTGCAGACTAAGCATTCCATCCTAACCTAAGTCTTATCCTTCGGGCGAGGTACGTCGCGGTGGGTAGTGGGTCCGCCGACGTGACGGAGTGGGACGCCTCACTCAACCTATCATCGCGGACAGGTCACCACCATGCTTCGGCAGCTCGGTATAGCCCCGGTGGCGACGGATCTGATCGTCTTCTTCCGTGAGCGGGCGGCTAAAAGCTGAACAGGCGGGTATATTTCAGCGAGAGGCCCCAGTCCGCTTTCTGTTTGGCGCGGTCGTGCAGGTCAGTGTAGACCAGGAAAATGTCGCTCAACGGATGGTGGATCAGCCGAAAGCGGATGTTGGAGCTGAGCTGGTCGCTCTGGTTGTTGTACTGGATGAATGTGCTCAGAGACATCTTCGGATTGAAGCTGTACTCCACGGTCAGGCCCGTCTGGTCGGTGTGGAGCGAGCCCTGCGGCAGGGTCACGTTGTTGCGAGTGTAGGTGAAGTTGGTCAAAAGCCGGTAACCCAGATGGTGGCGGGCTCCCAGACTGAACTGCGTCCGGGTGCCGCCGTAGTAATCGCCCCAGTTATAGCTCAGGCTTCCAGAAAAGGGTTTGCTGCGATCGGAGTTGAAGGAAAAACTGTTTCGGTCGGAGCGGTAGTCTTCGACCGGTACCTTCAGAGAAACGCTTCCAGCATCATTCACGCCTGACACGTTGAACGCCTTTACGATGCGCTCAAAATCATGCGTGTAATTCCAGGCAAACGTGGCCCCGCCCAGGAAGGTCACGTTCACCGAAGGATTGAGGTCCTTCTCCTCCGTACCCCCTGCCGAGAACAACACCTGGTCGGTGCTCATCGTCGCGACCACATCTAGAATCCGCCACCGTCCCAAGCGGCTCTCGGGAGTGAAGCGCGGCCGGGCCGAAAACTCATCGTGAATGAATCGCCGGCCGGTCCGCTGCACAAAGCCCATCTCCGGATTGAAGTCCTTTCCCACATCCACGTAGGAACTAAAAAAACGCAGCAGATCGTTTTGCAGATCTGCTTCGATCTTGCCGATGCGGTCGTTCCCGGTCAGTCCCGGCGTTACCGTCCTCGCCAGCGTCGCGCCGATCCGCAGATCCGGCCGGGAAAACAGCAGGTTGGTGTCCGCCCCGAAGGCGCGGTTGTAGTCATCGGGCAATCGCGACTGCCGGTTGAGAAACATGAGCCCTACGTTGGAGGCCCTGAGAATATTCCGCTTCACGCGCGCCACCGTGAAGTTGGTTGCCGGGATGGTGTCTTTCGAACGCGTCTGCATGTTCAGAACGCCCAAATAGTTCCGGCCCACGTGACCGGTCAGGCGTACTCCGCCCAAGACAGGTATCGGATTGCCGTTCTCCAGGCCGATGGTCCGACTTTGGAATAGCAAGCCTTCATCCCGCGTCAACGTCCCCAACTGAAACAATCCGGAGTTCTCCAGAAAGAACTCCCGCTTCTCTGGGAAAAAGGTGGAGAAGCGCGTCAAGTTGACCACCTGGGTGTCCACATCGGTCTCAGAAAAATCGGTGTTCACCGTCAAGTCCATGCTCAGACCGGGCGTGAGCCCGTACTTCATGTCCACGCCGCCCTCCAACTGGCGCTCGGCATCTTTGCCCTGGGAGGCAAAACGTTGCACCCCTGTCAACCCATAGGGCTTCACTTGGAAGTTCTTGGAGGGTTCCACATCCTCAATCCCGATCAAATCCCCTGCATAGGGAATACTGCGCGTGGCGCCGTACCGCCTGGGGAAGGACGTCCAATAAGTCGATTCATTGCGCCGGCGGATGCGACGGATAAAGTTCAGCCCCCAGACCTGCTGCCTCGCGTTGCTGAACCGCAGCGTCTTGAAGGGAATGGCATACTCAGCCGTAAAACCGTCCTCGTGCCGTCGCGACTCCACATACCACACTCCGTCCCAGTTGATGTTGTTCGTGCGGCCTTCGTCGGAAAATTGGGAATCCTCCTCGCCTCCGATCGCCGTGGTCGTAAAGGCGTACCCATTGCTGCGGTCGTGGAAGGTGTCCAGATGGATGGTGAGGTAGTCCTCCTGGAGATGGTCGAAGTCGCGGGTAATATCGTTGACGATGATGCCCTGCGGGTTGCGGTCGTGGCAGACGATTCCGAAATAGAGATTGTCCTTGTCGTACAGAATGCGGACGTCCGTTGCTTCGGAGGGCGGCTCTCCGTTCTTGGGGTCGCTCTGGAAAAACTCCCCGGTGATCTCGGCTGTCTGCCAAGCCGGTTCATCCAGAACTCCGTCGATCTTGATCTTCTGATCCGTGAACTTCGCTACCGCGACGCGTCTGGGCTGGGCTGCCCCATTTCCCCGAGCCGGCGTCTGGCCCCAACCCGCCCAGGGGAGCAACAGGAATCCGGTCAGCAGCAGCGCGCAGCGCCGATCCAGGGCTTGTTCAAACATCCTCGCAGCACCTCTTCGAAAAGGTCCCCAGCCTCCTGTGGTTGTTTCCCCGTCCGTTTCGCTGATCGTGCTTCAACCGCGGCGCAAACGAAGCGGCCGGACCGCCTCAGTCCCGCAGTCCCCCCTAGAAGCTGATCAAGCGAGTGTACTTCAAAGAGAGTCCCCAATCCCTTGTCTGTTTAGCGCGGTCGCGCAACTCGTTGTAGACCAGGAAAATGTCGCTGAGCGGATGATGGATCAGCCGAAAGCGGATGTTGGAGCTGAGCTGGTCGCTCTGGTTGTTGTACTGGATGAACGAGCTCAACGACATCTTCGGATTGAAGGTGTATTCCGCCGTCAGCCCGGTCTGGTCGGTATGGAGCGAACCCTGCGGCAGGTCTACGTGGTTGCGAGTGTAAGTGAAACTGGTCCTAAACCGGTAGCTGTAGTGGTACCGGACCCCTAACGTGAGGCTTTTTTCGGTGCCGTTGTAATAGTCACCCCAGTCATATCCGATGTTTCCGGAAAAGGGCCTGCTGCGGTCGGAGGCAAAGGAAAAACTGCCTCGATCGGAGCGATAGTCTCCCACCGGCACCTTGAGGGAAACGCGATCGCCGGAATCATTCACACCCGACACGTTGAACGTCTTCATAATCCGCTCGAAGTCGTGCGTGTAATTCCAATCGAACGTGGTCCCGTCCAAAAGCGTGACATTGACGGAAGGGTTGAGGGACTTCTCCTCCGTCCCGCCCGACGAGAACAGAACCTGGTCGGCGCTCATGGTGGCGAACACATCCAGGATCTTCCACCGTCCTAAGCGGCTTTCGGAGCTGAAGCGCGGCCGGGCTGAAAACTCGTCATGGATGAATCGCCGCCCGGTCCGCTGCACATAGCCCATTTCCGGATTGAAGTCCGTTCCCACATCTACATAGGAGGTGAAAAACCGCAGCAGGCTGTTTTGCAGCTCGGCTTCCACCTTGCCGATGCGGTCGTTCCCCGTCAGCCCCGGCGTGAGCGTCCTCGCCAGGGCCCCGCTGATCCGCAGGTCCGTCTGGAAGAACAGCAGATTCGTGTCCGCCCCGAAAGCACGGTTGTAGTCATCCGGCAGGCGCGACTGCCGGTTGAGGAACATCATCCCCACATCCGATCCCCGGAGAATGCTGCGTTTCAGGCGCGCCACCGTAAAATTCGTCGCCGGCGTCGTGTCTTTCGAACGCGTCTGCATGTTCAGCACACCCAGATAGTTCCGCCCGGCGTGGCCCGTCAGGCGCACGCCACCCAGAATGGGAATTGGATTCCCGTTCTCCAGGCCGATCGTCCGGCTTTGGAACAGCAGCCCTTCGTTCCGCGTCAGCGTCCCCAGCTGGAACAATCCGGAGTTCTCGAGAAAGAACTCCCGCTTCTCTGGAAAGAACGTGGAGAAGCGGGTCAGGTTGACCTGCTGCGTGTCCACATCGGTCTCCGAAAAATCCGTGTTCACGGTCAGGTCCAGGCTCAGCCCGGGGGTGACGCCATACTTCACGTCCAGGCCGCCCTCCAACTGGCGCTCGGCAACCTTGCCCTGGGAGGCAAATCGTTGCACTCCTGTGAGGCCGTAAGGCTTCACCTGAAAGTTCCGGGACGGCTCCACGTTCTCGATCCCGATCAGGTCGCCTGCATAGGGAATGCTGCGTGTGGCGCCGTATCGCCTCGGCGAGGGCGACCAGTAAGTCGATTCATTGCGGCGGCGAATTCTGCGCGTAAAATTCACCCCCCAGACTTGCTGCTTTGCCTCGCTAAACCGCAGCGTCTTGAAAGGAATGGCAAACTCGGCCGTAAAGCCGCCTTCGTTCCGTCGGGCTTCGACGTACCACGACCCGTCCCAGTTCATGTTGTTCACGCGGCCCTGGTCGGAAAACTGCGAATCCCTCTGCCCTCCGATCGCCGAGGTCGCAAAGTAGTAGCCGTTGCTGCGGTCGTGAAACGTATCTAGATAGACCGTAACGTAGTCTTCATAGGTGGTCTCGAAATCGCGCCGGATGTCGTTGACGACAATTCCCGACGGTGTACGGTCGTGAGCGACAATTCCGAAGTAGAGGTTATCCGGGTCGTACAGGATACGGACTTCGGTGTATTCCGTGGACGGCTGTCCCTCTTCAGGGTCCTGCTGGGTGTATCCCCCAGTCACCTCGGTCGTTTGCCAGGCCGGTTCGTCCAGAACTCCATCAAGCTTGATCTTCTGGTCCGTGCGCTTGGCCACGGCCACTCGCACGGGTTTGCTTTCCCTAGCCGCCGGCGTCTGGCTCCAAGCCGCGAGGGGCAGCAGCAGCACCGTCAGCCGCCAACTATTCCGCCGAAACAGTGCCCGATCAGACATGTTTGTGCCACCCTCTCCAATCAGTTCCCCCCAGCCTCGTCTATTGGGTACTGCGCCTAATCCTGCTGATTCTACTCGAAACCGTGTGCAGAATGGAATTCCAGAACTACCGCAAACCGCGAGGAACCAGCCTAGAAACTGAGCAACCGGGTGTACTTCAAAGAGAAGCTCCAATCCATCTTCTGTTGGGCTCGGTCGCGCAGGTCGTTATAGACCACGAAAATGTCGCTCAGCGGGTGGTGGATCAGCCGAAAGCGGATGTTGGAGCTGATTTGATCACTCTGGTTGTTGTATTGGATGAACGAGCTGAAAAACATCTTCGGATTGAAACGGTAACTGAAGTTCATGCCGACCTGGTCGGTGTGGAGCGAGCCCTGCGGCAGCTTCACGTTGTTGCGAGCGTAGGTGAAGCTGGCCGAAAGCCGGTAGCTGTGAAGGTACTGAACCCCGAGATTCAGCCCTGTCCTGGTTCCGCCGTAATAATCGCCCCAGTTGTATCCAACGTTTCCGGAGAACGGCTTACTGCGGTCGGTCGTGTAGGAAAGGCTGGTACGGCCTGAGCGGTAGTCTCCGACCGGGATCTTCACCGAGGCGTTTTCTCCAGAATCGCTCACGCCCGTTACGTTGAACGTCTTCACGATCCGCTCAAAGCTCTGGGTGTAATTCGCATCCACGATGCTCCCATCGATGAACGTGACGTTGAGGGAAGGATTGAGAGTCTTTTCTTCCGTCCCGCCCGAGGAGAACCAGACCTGGTCGGCACTCAACGTCGTGACCACATCAAAAAACTTCAACTTTCCCAAGCGGCTTTCCGGATCGAAGCGGGGCCGCGCCGACAATTCGTCGTGAATAAATCGCCGGCCGGTCCGTTGCGCAAAGCCCATCTCCGGATGGAAGTCCCTTCCCACATCCACATAGGAGTTGAAAAATCGCAGCAGGTTGTTTTGCAAATCCGCTTCCACCTTGCCGATGCGGTCGTTCCCGCTTAGCCCCGGGGTCAGCGTCCTCGCCAGAGCGGCACTGACTCTGACGTCCGTCTGAAAAAACAAGAGATTCGTGTCGGCGCCAAAGGACCGGTTGTAATCGTCCGGCAGCCTTGACTGTCTGTTCAGGAACATGAACCCCAAGTTCGAGGCACCCAGAATGTCTCGTCTCAGGCGCGCCACCGTGAAATTGGTCGCCGGCGTGGCGTCTTCCGAACGCGTCTGCATATTCAGCACACCCAGGTAGTTCCGGCCAGAGCGACCGGACAGGCGCGCCCCACCCAGGATCGGAATGGGATTTCCGTTTTCCAGACCGATCGTGCGGCTTTGGAACAGCAGCCCTTCGTCCCGCGTCAGTGTCCCGAACTGAAACAATCCAGCGTTCTCCAGGAAGAACTCTCTCTTTTCCGGAAAGAAAGTGGAAAACCGTGTCAGGTTGACCTGCTGGGTGTCCGCGTCCACCTCGGAAAAGTCGGTGTTGGCCGTCAGGTCCAGGCTCAGTCCGGGTGTGATGCCATACTTCGCGTCCAGGCCGCCCTCCAACTGGCCTTCGGCCTTCTTCCCCTGCGAGGCAAAGCGTTTCACTCCTGTGAGGCCGTAAGGCTTCACCTGAAAGTTCCTGGAAGGCTCGACGTTCTCGATTCCGATCAGGTCGCCCCCATACGGAAGACTGCGGGCGTTTTGGTATCGTCTCGGAGCGGGCGACCAATAGTCGAGTTCGTTGTTCCGCCGGATGCGGCGGATCACATTGAATCCCCAGAGCTGCTGTTTTGCCCTGCTGAACCGCAGCGTCTTGAAGGGAATCGCCAGCTCACCAACCCACCCTTGCTCGTTGATGCGCCCCTCCGCAAAATACGCCCCGTCCCAGTTGATGTTGCTAACGCGCCCATCATCGGAAATCTGTTGATCCCGCTGGCCGCCGACGGGCGTGGTTCCAAAATAGTAGCCGTTGCTGCGGTCGTGGAAGGTGTCCAGATACACCGCAGTGAAGTCCTGTTGCGCCGGACTGTAGTCGCGGCTGATGTCGTTGACGATGATCCCTTCCGGCGTGCGGTCGTAGCACCACACGGCAACGTAAAGGTTGTCCTGATCGTACAGGACGCGGATCTCCGTCGCTTCTGAGGCGGGTTCCCCCTCTTTGGGGTCCTGCTGGGTGAGTCCGCCCGTCGGCTCAGCGGTTTGCCAAGCCGGTTCATCCAGGACGCCATCGATCTTGATCTTCTGGTCCGTGCGCTGGGCCACCGCTACGCGCACGGGCCTGCCCTCCCTCGCTGTCGGCGACTGGCTCCATCCACCCAGGGGCAGCAGCAGCAGTCCCGCGAGCAGCAAGCCGCTCTGCACCTTCAACTTTTCCCCGGACAGAGCCCGGCGCCTCACCACAAGGGTTGACCTCAGCCTTTCCGTCTGTTTTCCTGACAGTAACGCCGATTCTACTTGAGCGGTGCGCGGAATGAAATTAGAAATCCGTTCGCCCGCTCGCGCGTGTAGCCACTTAGAAACTGATCATGTGCGTGTACTTGACCGACATATTCCAGTCCATCTGACCGTTGCGGCGGTCGTGGCGGTCATTGTACACGACGTAGATGTCACTCAAGGGCCGGTGAATGAAGCGCACCCGGATATTCGACGTGATCTGATCGTCGTTGTTATTGTATTGGATAAAAGAACTCAAGGATAACAGTGGAGTAAAACTATAGTTCACGCGCATACCCAGTTGGTCTGTGTGGAACGAGGCTTGGGGCAGATCCACGTTGTTCCGTTCATAGGTAAAGTCGGCCGTCAGCCGGTAGTTCAGATGATAGCGAGCCCCCAGGTCCAGCGTGGTTCTGGAACCGCCGTAATAGTCACCCCGGTCGTATCCCACATTGCCGGAAAGAGGCTTCGAGCGGTTTGTAAAGTAGGATAGATTCGTCCGGTTGGAGCGGTAGTCCGCCACCGGCACCTTCACTGCGATCTGCTCCCCCAAGTCATCCCTGCCCGATACGGTGAACGACCTCGCGATCCGCTCAAAGTTGCGTGTGTAGCTGCCGGAAAAGGTGCTCCCGTCGGGCGACAGGATCGTCAACTCGGGGCGGATAAATTTTTCCTCCGTCCCAAGCGTCTGCATTCCCGCTGCACCGCTCCAGACCAGGACTTGCTCTACCGTCATTCGCACCGTGATGTCCTGCACCAGCTTTCCCGTTCGGGTCCTCGGTTCCAAGTGCGGCCGCAGTTCAAATTCGTCGTGAACGATCCGGAAACCCTGGCCAGGCCGCTGCGCGAAGCCCATCTCCGGATTGAAATTCCGCTGCACGCCCGCGTAAGTGCTCAGAAAGCGGACCAAGGAGTTCTGGTAGTCGCCGACCGCCTTGCCCGCCCAATCGTCCCCGCTTCGACCGGGAGAATACGTCTTGACCAGCGCCCCGGAAATCCGCAAGTCGGTCCGAAGGGCCGAGAATGTTCCATCAGCGCCGATGGTTCGGTTGTGATCGTCCGCAAGACGCGACTGGCGGTTGAGAAACAGGAAACCGACATTGGAACCCGCCAGGAGAGTGCGGCGCAGGCGGACGGCGGTAAAGTTGGTGGCAGGAACCGCTCCCTCGGATCGGGTCTGCATGTTCAACATGCCCAATTCATATCGACCGGCACGTCCCATCAGGCGGGCCCCTCCGAGGATCGGGATCGGGTTTCCCGATTCCAGCCCGATGGTGCGGCTGTGGAACGGCAGGGCGTCGCTACGATCGAACGCAGCGAGTTGAAACAGGCTGGAGTTCTCCAGGAAAAACTCCCGCTTTTCTTGGAAGAACAACGGAAAGCGCGTCAGGTTGACCTGCTGAGCATCTGCTTCCACATGAGAGAAGTCGGTGTTGAGGGTGAGATCGAACGTAAGGCTGGGGGTGACTCCATATTTCAGGTCCGCACCGCCGTCGAAGTCTCCTTCCGTCTTTTCTGCGGGCGCGGACAAATTGGAGATGCCAGCCCGCAGGTACGGTTTGAACTGCACATTCCTTCCGGGTTCGATGTTCTCAAGCCCCTGCAGCTCGCCCGCGTAGGCGATCGCCCGAAAGGCTGAAAACCGCCGCGGGGAGGGTGAAAACACGTCCACTTCATTGAACCGGCGGATGCGGCGCATGACCTGCAACCCCCACACCTGCGCCGGCTGCCTCGTGAACCGCATGGTCTTGAACGGAACGGCCAGCTCTACCACATATCCGTCCTCGACGCGGCGCGAGTGGCTGTACCAGACGCCGTCCCAATTCGCGTTGGCGACCAAACCCTCATTGAGAATTTGCATGTCCCGCTGGCCGCCCACCGGCGTTACGGCCAGATAGTAGCCGCTGCGCCGGTCATTGAACGTGTCCAAGATCAACCCGAAGAAATCCTGATCCCCTGTTTGAAAATCCCGAATGATATCGTTAATGATGATCCCGTGCGACTCCAGGTCGTGACAGTAAGCGCCGATATAGAGATTGTCGCGGTCATAGAGGATGCGCACCTCTGTCTCCTGGCTCGGGGACAGCCCCTCCTCCGGCTCTTTGGTAACGAAATCAGCCGTCAAGGTTGCCGTCTGCCAGGCTGGCTCGTCCAGCACTCCATCGATGTCGATCTTCTGATCCGTGAAGGTAGCGATGGCCACTCTCTTGCTGGTGGGCTGAGGCCGCTGCGCCCAGAGCGGAACCGCTGCCAGCACCAGGACTCCGATCCCCGCACCCTTCCAGCAGAACCTCATAGGCCCTTCCTCCGAACTCTGTTATCCGACTTGACGTCGCGCTCATTGTAGGCACTTACAGAGGCCGGATCAAGCCGTTGCCGGGCACGGAGGCCGTTCCGCACAACTCCAATCGCAGCGCGGGAACTGCGCAGCCGCAGCCCGCGTCTCCAGGGGCTCCATGATGCGGTCTGATAGAATGGGTGGCGGCACGCGCGGAGAGTCCATGCAGCAGCCCGTCCTACTTAGCGCGGTTCGCACACCCATCGGGAAATTCTTGGGCGCGCTAGCGCCGATTTCCGCCACCGAGTTGGGATCTCTCGTCGTCCGGGAGGCGGTGGCGCGCGCCGGCTTGGAGCCGGGTCACATCGAAGAAGTCATCCTGGGCAACGTCATCTCGGCGGGCCTGGGACAGAACCCTGCGCGGCAGGCGGCGCTTCGTGGCGGCCTCTCCGAAAAAGTCGCCGCCCTCACGATCAACAAGGTTTGCGGCTCCGGGTTGAAGGCGGTGGGTCTGGCAGCACAAGCGATTCAGGTGGGGGACCGGGAGATTGTGGTGGCGGGCGGCATGGAGTCCATGTCCAACGGGCCATACTTGTTGCGCGACATCCGCCAGGGCTACCGTCTGGGTGATGCCAAGCTGGTGGACTCAGTCCTCCACGACGGCCTCTGGGATGCTTTTGAAAACTGTCACATGGGCTGCACCGGCGAGGTGGTGGCAAACAAATACAAGGTCTCGCGCGAGGAGCAGGACGAGTACGCTCTGAACAGCCATCGCAAGGCGGTGGCCGCGATGGCCTCCGGCCGGTTTGATTCGCAAATTGTCCCGGTGACAGTCCCGCAAAAAAAGGGTCAGCCTCTTGTTGTCAGCCAGGATGAATCCCCGCGACCGGATGCGAGCCTGGAAGCACTCGGGAAGCTTCCGCCTGCCTTCCAGTCCGCAGGAACCGTCACAGCCGGAAATGCTCCCGGCATGAACGACGGAGCGGCCGCCCTGGTCGTTGCCTCCGAGCAGGCGGCTGCGCGTCTGGCCAGAGCGCCGCTCGCGCGCATCGTCGCACAGGCCACCAGCGGCATCGCGCCTTCCCTCGTCATGATGGCACCCGTGGAAGCCGTCGAGAAGGTCCTCCAGAAGGCCGGGTGGAGTCGCGACCAAGTGGACCTATACGAGCTGAACGAGGCCTTCGCAGTGCAGTCGGTCGCGCTGATCCGCGAGCTGCGCCTCAACCCGCAGAAGGTCAACGTCAATGGAGGGGCCGTGGCGCTTGGCCATCCGATCGGCGCCAGCGGCGCCCGCATTCTGACCACACTTCTGCATGAAATGATCGCCCGCAACGCCCGGCGCGGCGTGGCCGCACTGTGCCTCGGCGGGGGCAACGCCGTCGCACTCGCTGTCGAGAGATAGCTCCCCGCAAGCTATTGATTTAGATTCTACAATGTAAAGTGTAACTTGAATATGCTAGCGGGACGGTGCGGAACTCCCGTCGTCGGGGGCATAGTAGCCCTTGCGCGCCTGAACGCGCAGGCCGCCGCCGTGCACTCGGAGATCGATGCGACGATAGGACCCATCGCGCGCCGCGTTGGAAGGTGAGTATCCGATGCTGTACTGGCTCCGCAGTTCTTCCGAGATTTGCTCAAAGGCTGTGTCCAACTCCCGGTCGTCGACCGCCCGAAACATCCGGCCTCCCGTCTCTTCCGCCATCTTCTTCAGCGTGGAATCGCCTGCGTATCCTCCGCCGCCATAGCCGTAGAACTCACGATCGACAAACAAAATGCCGTACACGATCACATCAGTCCTCTGCGCTGCTTCGATGGCTTCGTCGCGGGACAGCCGGCTGCCCTGGTCCTGGCCGTCGGTAATCAGGATGATGGCTTTGCGGCCCGCTTCCCGTTTCAGAACCTCGTCCGAGGCTAGGAACACCGCGTCGTAGAGGTGCGTTCCACCGGTCTGCATCGGCGGAAAAGGACCGCTCGTTGGGCCCACGCTGGCGGTGGAGCCCTGTGTGCGGATCGCTCCCAGAGCATGTTGCAAAAGCTTGACGCCGCCGGTCACGTCCTGCAGCAGGTCCACGGACACGTCGAAGCTAATCAGGAAGGCGGCATCGCGCGGCCCAATCACCTGCGCTAGAAATGCACTCGCAGCCTGCTGCTCCTTCCCGATCAGTCTTCCCTGGCTGACGCTGGAGTCCACCAGCAACCCCAACGTCAGCGGCAAGGTCGTCTCGCGACTGAAGTAGAGGATCTGTTGCGGCTTGCCATCTTCGCGCACTTCAAAATCGTTTTGATTGAGAGTCGCGATCAAACGGCCCTTGCCATCGCGGACGGAAAACAGCAGGTTCACCAACGACACATCCACCTTGATGGTCGGCGTACGGTCGTCCGGCAGGTTGGTGCCCTGTTGCGCCTGCGCGCGGGGCAGCAGCAAAGAGCCCGCCAGAAGGAACCCGGCAATTGTCACCGGAAGCATTCAATTTCTCCCCTTGAGAAGCCTGCTGCTTTCAGTCTGGCACAATTGGAGCGGTCGCGCCAGAACCCCAGGCGCGGCGACGCGACTACAACCGCTCAATTTCCAGTTCCGGCCCGCCAGGGACTTTCGGTCTTCCTGGCTTCGCGGATGGTTCCCGCTCCACTCCGTCGAGCAGATCCGACAAGCTGAGGCGCAAATTGCCCGCATTCGTCGAGTAGGCCAGGCCGGTTTCGAGCTCCAGCACGCCGTCGCGGATCATTTTCTCGATCACCATGTCGTAGTGCTGCATGCCGTCCAGCGTGCCGTCGCGCATGGCATCGACGAGGCTCTTGCCCTCCCGCTCCCCTTTTTCGACATATTCGCGCGTGCGCAGCGTGGCGATTAGAATCTCGATGGCGGCCACGCGCCCGCCTCCTTTTTTGGGGATCAGACGCTGCGACACGATGTAGCGGAAGGCTTTGGCGAAGCGGGTCCGGATCACTTGCTGTTCGTTCAGCGGAAACACCCCGATGATGCGCTCGACGGTCTTGGAGGCATCCGTAGTATGCAGAGTCGAGAACACCAGGTGGCCGGTCTCAGCGGCTTCCAGCGCAATCTCGATGGTCTCCTTGTCGCGCATTTCTCCCACCAGAATGACCTTGGGGGCCTGGCGCAGGGCAGCCCGCAGAGCCAGCGCGAAGCTGGGCGTGTCGGAATGCAGCTCCCGCTGGTGGATCGTGGCTTTCTTGTGCGCATGCAGAAACTCGATGGGGTCCTCAATCGTGACGATATGAATCGCCTGCTCGTCGTTGATCAGATCGATGATCGCCGCCAGCGTCGAGGACTTCCCGGAGCCGGTGGGTCCGGTCACCAGCACGATGCCGTTCTTGAGCTTGGCAATGTCCCCCAGTTGCGGGGGCAGATTAAACGTGCCGAGGTTGGGTATGTTTGTCGGAATGACCCGCATCACGATGGCGCAACTGCCGCGCTGGGTGAAGATATTCACCCGGAAGCGCGCCATCCGCGCCAGGCTGTAAGAGATATCGCAGGAGCCTTCCGTCCGCAGCTTCTCAAAGGCCGCCTTATTGGTCCCGATCAGGTCGCTCGCGACGCGCACCGTGTCCTCGGCCCGCAGCATCGGCACGCCTTCGATTTTCACGGGTATGAGCTGCCCGTTCAGCTCCACCTGCGGCGGACGTCCGGGCGAGAAGATCAAGTCGCTGACTTGCGGGGAGACCCGCAGCATGGCTGCGAGCATCACCTGCGTCGGCACCGTTGCCGGAGTTGCTGCGGCCGCAGCCGGCACGGCAGGCGCGGGGGAAAGGGGAGGAGTCGCAGAGGTCGTCACAGAAGTTTCTCCTAGGAAAGGCACCGTCTATCGCAGCTCCGCGACCTGGCAGCAAAGCTCCCGCATGCTGCGACCGCGGCGAGATTCGCATGATGGAGCTGTCCGATCTTCCAGAACAGCTCTTGCAGCCTACTTGCTTGCTTTCTTGCCCGACCGCCAGGTTCTCCACAGCTGGCCCGGCAGCTTCCCCATCACGACGGCCGTCAGCCACGGACGAGCCACCAAAGCGTAGACTCCTGCCGTCTGCACCCGCTTGCTGAGCGCGCGAGCGAGCTTGCGCGAGCGCTTGGGCGAACCGGTTGCGCTCCACACCGGCGGAGCGAGGTTCCACATCAGCACCACCCACACGATCGGCATCACGAGAAATGAGAGCGGCGACCAGCTCCACCGCTGCGTGAACGCCAGCGCCAGCAGAGAGATCAGCAGGCTCACGACCACTCCCTGCGCGGCGGCGCCGAGCAGCACGCGGCTCCAGCGCGTCCGCTCAAAAGTGCGCAGCAGGCGCGAGCCCTCCGACTGCGCCAGCTTTTTCTGGCTGGCCCGAATCTCGGCCATGCGCTCCGGGTCGCCGGCGAGTTTGGCTTTCTGCCGCCGGTTCTCCAAACTGGCGATCTTCTCCAGATGATCCGTGAGCGTGGAGAGGTTGCCCAGGTCAAAGGGCGGAATCTGCGGCGTCTCCATCACCAGGCGATGCTGCGCATAGGCCTGCTGCATCTGCTCCATGGTGGGATTCTTCTGCCGCTCCAGACGCGCCATAACCCAACGATTGTTTCTGAAACCGCCAGTGAATGCAAGCTCTGAGGCCCCCATACATCGCTCATCGGCACTTCCTGCCGTAACATAGAGGCTAATGCGATTACAGGAGGCACTCCAGCAAGGGGCGAAGCTGCTAGAGCGGGGCGGCGTGCCGTCGCCGCGGCTCACGGCGGAGGTACTCTTAATGCACGCGGCGCACTGCGACCGTGCGCATCTCCACGCGCATGGCGAGCGCGTGCTGACGGATGCTGCGTGGGTGCACTACGGACGCTACCTGAACGAGCGCCTGGAGGGCAAGCCCACGCAGTACATCACCGGTCACCAGGAATTCTGGGCGCTGGATTTTCTGGTCAACCCTTCCGTGCTGATTCCCCGCCCTGAAACCGAACTGGTAGTGGAAACCGCCGTCCGGATCGCCCGCGAATTGTCTTCCCGAGATTCTCTGACCATCGCGGACGTGGGCACCGGTTCCGGTTGCATCGCCATCGCGCTGGCGACAGAGTTGCCGCAAGCGCGCCTCTTCGCGCTGGACCAGTCGGCTGCGGCGCTCGACACCGCGCGAACGAACGCCCAACGCCTGGGGGTTGAGCAGCGCATCACGTTCACTCGCTCGGACCTGTTAGCGGCGTGCTCCGGCGAAGGGTTGCCCCCGCTGCAGATGATCGTGTCGAATCCGCCCTACGTTGCCACGGGCGATCCCAACGTCATGCCGGAAGTGCGCCGCTATGAGCCGCCCGCGGCTGTATTCGCCGGAGCATCCGGGATGGAGGTGTATGCCAGGCTGATCCCGCAGGCAGCCCAGGCACTCACCCCGGGAGGCCACCTGATTCTGGAGCTGGGCTATGATGTCGAGGAGCGGGTGCGCGCGCTGCTGGCTCCCGTGCAATGGGACCGGGTAGATTGGCGTTCCGATCTGGCGGGGATCGTCCGCGTGGTCTCTGCGCGACGCATGCCTGGTCCTGCGGCCACTCTGGCGAAAACATGAAAACCCCGAACACAACCAAGAAGGCTCCCGCGGAGGGTGCGCCGGCGGCGGGCGCTCTGCGTCAGGCCGCCGAGCGCGTGGCCGCTCAACTGCGCGAGCGGGGCTTCCAAGCCTACCTGGTGGGCGGGTGTGTCCGGGACCTGCTGCGAGGCGTGGAGCCCAAGGACTACGACATCGCCACGGACGCCCGCCCGGAGCAGGTCGCGGAGCTGTTCCCGGGATCGCTCCTGGTCGGCGCGCAGTTCGGCGTGGTGGGAGTGGTCGCCGGGGAACACCGCATCGAGGTGGCCACCTTCCGCAACGACGGGTTGTACTCCGATGGCCGCCGCCCCGACGCCGTCAGCTACACAGCCGAGCCCCGCGAGGACGTGCTCCGGCGCGACTTCACGGTCAACGGCCTGCTGCTCGATCCGGCCAGCGGCGAGGTGCTGGATTTTGTGGAGGGCCGCAAGGACCTGGAGCGGCGCAGCATCCGGGCCATTGGCGAACCCGAGCGCCGGTTCGCCGAAGACCGGTTGCGCATGTTGCGTGCCGTGCGCTTCGCAGCGGCGCTGCAATACGAGATTGACGCCGAGACGTTTCGAGCGATCCGCCGTCGCGCCGGCGAAATCACCGGCGTCAGCGCCGAGCGGGTGCGCGACGAGTTGCTGCGCATCCTCGCGAGCGGGCAGGCGCGCCGGGGTCTTGAGCTGCTGGACGCTTCCGGGCTGCTGCTGCCGATTCTGCCCGAGGTATGCGCCATGAAGGGCGTGGAGCAGCCGCCGGAGTTCCACCCCGAGGGCGACGTCTGGATCCACACGCTGCTCATGCTGGAAGCGTTGCCGACCGGTTGCTCCGCAACGCTCGCCCTGGGCGTTTTGCTGCACGATGTGGGCAAGCCTCCCACGTTTCGCGTGGCGCCGGACCGCATCCGCTTCGACAACCATGTTTCCGTGGGCATGCGCATGGCCGAGGCCATCTGCCGCCGCCTGCGGCTGTCCCATGACGAGGCGGCACAGGTGGTGGCGCTCGTGGAGCATCACTTGCGCTTCAAGGACGTCCCGCAGATGCGCGAAAGCACCTTGAAGCGCTTCTTGCGCTTGGAGCACTTTGAGGAGCATCTGGAACTGCATCGGCTGGACTGCCTGTCCAGCCATCGCAATTTGGAGAACTACGAGTACGTGCGCGGGCGACTGGCCGAACTGTCCCAGGAACAGATCCGTCCTCCGCGCTTGCTTACCGGCGAGGACCTCATCGCGCTGGGGCTCAGCCCAGGCCCGCGCTTCAAAGAGGTTTTGCAAACCGTGGAGGACGCTCAACTGGAAGGCCGCATCGCCTCCCGCGAGGACGCCCTGCGCCTGGTTCGGGAGCAATTTTTGCCATGAGCGATTCGGCTCCCAACGCAGGGATTTCGGCCGTGGCGCGCGCCGCGAAGCGGCTGGCGGAGTTTCGCCGCCTGCGTGCACACGGCGCGCTTTGCGGCGCGGTAACCGAACAGATGGCCACGGAGTCTGCCCAGCTATTTCTGGAGCAGGCGCGCTCCACCGGGGAGTATCTGGCCGACGCCGTTACGCTGCTCGCAGAGATCGGCACGCTGGAAGAGCCATGCCTCTCCGAGCCGGGGCAGCGCGCCACGTTTCCGCTGCTGGTGGAGCAGCTCAGCGACTCCTTCGATCCGCAGGACTGCCACTTGTACGACCGCGCCTTTGCTCAGATGATCTCCATCTGCCGCGCTCTGCCTGCAGGACGCGATCTGGATGCGGGTTTGCGGCGCTTTGGACTCCAAACCGAGGGCGATCTCCTGGAACGCAAAGAGCGGCTGCGACGAAGGGGGCCGTGGCGCGATTCCGCCGGGCAGCACGCCGTGAGGAAGGTTTTGGTCCTCTCGCGCGTGACGCTGGGAGCGGATGTGGCTGTGACCAGCGTGATGCTCCAGAAAGCACAAGCTTTGTTTCCTTCTGCCGAGCGGGTGCTGCTGGGTCCCTCAAAACTTTGCGAGCTATTCGGCGGAGATCCTTCGCTCGGCATTCACGGCATTGCCTATCCCTCCGGCGGGACGCTACTGGAACGGCTGCTAAGCTGGCTGGGTGTTCTGACTGCTGTGGAAGAAGAAACGCGCGGCTTGCAACAGAAGAGGGAGGCACATGCCTCCCCTCTTCAACAATCTGGGGTTCAGGCAGTTAGTTGATCAGCCCGTACAACTTGCCTACGTTGGTACAGATGATCTTCTTGCGCTCGTCGTCGGGCACGTTCACGAAATGCTGGTCGATGATCTTGAGCGACTCCGGGAAGTCGTTGCCGTGGTGCGGGAAGTCCGTGGACCACGCCATGTTCTCAATGCCGATCGAGTGCCGCAACTCGATGCCGGTGCGG
>JBGPJR010000001.1:0-23801 GCA_041485545.1 Terriglobia bacterium | reverse complement strand
GCGCCGTGTGAACCTCACCGACCGGACCAAGGAGTCGATGCTCGATTACATCGACACGAAGAAGTTTTTCATCCTTCCGAACACGGCTGGCTGTTATTCGGCCGAGGAGGCGGTGCGCACGGCGCGGCTGGCACGCGAGGTGGGCTTGTCCCACTGGATCAAGCTGGAGGTAATCGGCGATGCAGACACGTTATTTCCCGACAATTTCCAGCTCGTGGAAGCTACGCAGACGCTGGCGCGGGAAGGCTTTGTGGTTCTCCCCTACACCAACGACGATCTGGTCACCGCACTGCGTTTGATGGACGCCGGGGCGGCTGCGGTGATGCCGCTGGGCGCGCCGATTGGCTCCGGCATGGGAATCCAGAATCTCTCGAATATGCGCATCCTGCGCGAGAGGATCACGCGGGTGCCGCTGATCCTAGACGCCGGTGTGGGGACGGCTTCCGACGCCGTGCTTGCGATGGAACTCGGCGCCGACGGCGTGCTGATGAACAGCGGCATTGCGCTGGCCCAGGAGCCTGAGAAAATGGCCGCCGCCATGAAGCACGCCGTTGCAGCAGGTCGGCTGGCCTATCAGGCCGGAAGAATGCCCAAGAAACTCTACGCCGCAGCTTCCAGTCCGCTCGAAGGAGTGTCGCGGTAGCATCGTCCGGAATTTTCTCTAGGGCTGAATCCCGTCTGGGCTAAACGTAGTGCTCTTCCGCTGTGTAACCGCAGATTTCCCGGCAGTCCGCGCAATAGTAGCAGCCGTCTTCACACAGCCGCACGCCGGAATCGGATTTGCAAAGCGCACAAAACCGGGCACACTGGCATCTCTCTTCCGGCAACGCGCAAACGGTGCAAATATAAGCCATCCCGGGCCCTCACTCCAGAAGGTTCTCCGTGGACTATAGCGCAACCGGACCGCTCTGGCAACCGGAGGTGTTGCCCCAGGGGTGATCGTTTCTGTTCCGTTCAAAAAATGGTTGCGCGACTCCCGTCGCCGTGATAAACAATGCCTGGAGCGTAAGAGAGATATGGGATCACGATAGATGCGCTTCCTCCGACGGCCAAACCCAATCTCAGCCTCACTGCTGAGCGCCGTTGTCTTTCTCTCAATCATCCTGAATGTTCACGCGGGCTATGCGCAGGGCCTTGGCGAGGCGGCGCGCGAGCAGCGCGCACACGCTGCAAAACGGTCCTCTGCGCACGTGTACACCAACGAGGATCTGGCGCGGCCGCAAATCCTCCATCCGTCCGATCGTGAACGCTCGCAACACCCTGCCTCTGCGGTACCTGCAGCAGCACCAGGAACGGTCATCCAGCCCCCGGCGCCGTTACCCGTCACGGCGCCGGCCACACCGCAGTTTGTGCAGCCCTTGCCGGCTCCGATGCCGCTCGGTGACGTGGCCCGCTTCTACCGACAACAGAAGCAACCCCGACAGCAGCCTGCACCGGACGCCCCGCAGGAAACGCTTGCGACCGGGCGCGGTGCACCACAAACTCCCCCGCTCCCCGCTCTGTCTGCGCCACCCGCTCGAGCGGCTGCAGCGGAAAGACAAGCGGTGGTGGCTCCGCCGCCGGAGCGCGAACCGCTGCCCTCCGAGCGCCACGTCCGGGTGAACGCTGGCGATTCGCTGTGGAAGCTGGCGCGCCGCTACCTTGGCGACGGAACGCAATGGCGTAAGATCGCGGCTGTAAATCCGCAGCTTACTGATGCCCACCGGCTGCGCGTCGGGCAAACGCTTCGTCTTCCCTCCGAGGCCAGCACCTCGCTGGCAGCCACTCAGATTCGCGTTCAGTCCGGCGACTCGCTGTGGAAACTGGCTAAGGCTCAATGGGGCACGGGCCAGGCGTGGAGCTGCATCCTGGAATCCAATCCACAGATTCAAGGCCCGGATCGGATTTATCCTGGCCAGACACTGACACTGCCCGAGGCTTGCTCCGCCAAGGGATAGCTCCCAACCCGCAACGAAACGTTTCGAGAACGCCGTGCCGCCCCAGGGGTAAGCTTGTGAACCGCGGCGTTGGTCTGCTACACTGTGCCGGAACTGTTGGGCACAACGATGGAATCCCTTCATGCCGGAGCTGCGGCAAAATCCGATCACAAAGCAGTGGGTGGTCATCGCAACCGAGCGAGCCAAACGCCCGGAAGATCTGGCGAAGAAAGTCGCCGAGACTAAGCCCGTTCTATCCTACGTCGAGCAATGCCCCTTCTGCCCCGGCAATGAACGTCTGACGCCTCCCGAGTCGCTGCGGATCGGCGGCGCTGCGGGCGCGTGGCAGGTGCGCGTGGTGCCAAACCGGTTTGCTGCACTGTCAAGCGAGGGAGAGCGCGTGCGCAAGCACGAAGGCCTCCACAACACCGTCAACGGTGTCGGCATCCACAACGTCATTATAGAGACTCCCGATCATAGCAAGAACATCGCACTGCTTTCGCACTCCGAGGTCGAGTTGATCGTGCGGTGCTACCGTGAGTGCTATATCACTGCCCTCCAGGACCCGCGCGTGGAGCACGTCACCCTGTTCAAGAATCACGGGCTCGCGGCCGGGACTTCGCTGGAACATCCGCATTCGCAACTGATCGCCACTCCCATCATTCCTCCTGACATTCGCCACCGCATGGAGGAAGCGCTGCGCTACTATGACAGCAGCGGCGAGTGTATTTTCTGCAAGGTTCTCAGCGATGAGATCGCCGACCGCGTCCGCCTCGTTGAGGAGACGGAGCACTTCGCCAGTTTCATTCCCTTTGCCGAGCTCACGCCGTTTTCGCTCTGGATCTATCCGAAGCGTCACATGGCTTCCTTCGGCGAGATCCACCCGGAGGAGATTCGCGATCTTGCCGGCATGCTGCGACTGGTTCTGGCGAAACTGTATTATGGGCTGGTAAATCCCGACTACAACTACATCATTCGCTCCGCACCTTCCGAGGGCCGCTATCTCCGCTACTACCACTGGTACCTCACAGTGGTTCCGCGTCTTACCCGCACGGCCGGCTTCGAACTAGGCTCCGGCATCTACATCAATCCAACGATTCCAGAAGCAAACGCCGAGTTTTTGCGCAACGTCGCTCTGCCCTCCGAGGTGTTTGCTTCCGCATGAGGATGCCTCCTTCTGCCAGCACGACGTCGCGCACGGCAGCGGCCACGCGAATGGCTCGTGGGAACCCCGCCGGGGACCGGCAGCTTCTAAAAAGCGTGCAGAAGCTGGCCGCTGATCATCGCTCCGGCAGCACACCACTGGCGTTGCGGGCTTGCCGGATCCTCGCAGCCCTGCGACCCGTGACAAACGCCCTTCCACGCAGAACGCACCTGCGAGCCGCGGCTCGGGCTGTGGCGAGTTCGCAGCCTTCCATGGCTGCGGTCTGGAACGCCTGCAATGCCTGGCTCCGGTACGTCGAAGCAGGAGAGACACCCCGGGTGGCGGCGCGGCAGGTGGCGCGGCAGCTTGAGAGCGCGCAGCAGGCAGTCGCAGCGCGCGCGGCCACTCTGATCCCGCGCGGCAGCACCGTCGCAACCTATTCGAGTAGCTCGACGGTGCTTGCGGCACTGCTCACTGCCACCCGGCAGGGCCGCCGCTTCCGCCTCCTTTGCTCCGAAGGACGGCCTCAGATGGAAGGGCGCGCGCTGGCAAGAACGCTGGCCGCTCACGGCGTGCCCGTAGATGTGCTCACGGACGCGGGGCTGCTGGGTGCGATTTCGGAGGCAGATCTCGCGCTCATTGGCTGCGACGCAATCTGCCCGGATGGCTTTCTGAACAAGACGGGCACCGCGGCGCTGGTTCGCCTGGCGCAGGACTATTCCATTCCGGTTTATGTTCTGAGCGACTCGTTCAAGTTTGTGCCGCGGAACTTTGCCGCGTCCATCCTGATTCGCGAGGAAAACCCGGCCGAGGTCTGGCGAACCCGGCAGCAGCTACTTCGCGTTCGCAATTTCTATTTTGAGCGAGTCCCGCTGGCGGGATGCACCGGCGTCGTCACGGAAACGGGCGTCTGGCCGCCGACGAAAGTCGTGCATCAACTGCGACGTTTGGAACCGCGATCCAACTGGGTTATGCTCCAAGCCGGGGGCAGACTTTGACAATGGCGGGCTCCGAGATGAAGCGAATCGCTTGCCGTATGTTACGGTTTTGTAACGCTCCTCTGCCATGACGAAATCAGGAAGTCACCGGGGCAGAAAGAGGCTGGGCGGCGCTCAGCGCAATCTGGCGCCAGAATCCCCGCTATCAAGAGATCTTGCCGACCGACCCGCTGCGCAACATGGCAGCGGAGAGAAACCGGGGCGCGGTCTGATCGTCGCCCTTTTGCCGCTGATTCTGCTCCTCCCGTTCGCAAACAGAGCGTTCAGTATCGATGATCCGTTGTACATTTGGGCGGCCAAGAACATCCAAGCGCATCCCGCCGATCCCTACGGCTTCCTGGTCAACTGGTACGGTACCGACATGCCGATGTCGGAGGTGACGAAGAACCCGCCGCTGGCGTCGTACTACATGGCGCTGGCCGCGTCCCTCTTCGGCTGGAGCGAACTGGCTCTCCACCTCGCCTTCCTGCTGCCCGCGTTTGCGGTCGGTGCCGGAGCATACCGGCTTGCAAGACGGTTCTGCGCGAATCCGACGCTGGCGGCGCTGGCGGGTCTGCTCACACCGGTGTTCTTCGTTTCCAGTGTGACGGTCATGTGCGACGTCATAATGCTGGCATTCTGGGTTTGGGCCGTATATTTCTGGATGAAGGGACTCGAATCGGACAATCATCTGGCACTCGGCCTTGCCGCTTTGCTCATTCCGCTGGCTGCGCTCACGAAGTACTTTGGGATGGCGCTGATCCCGCTCCTGCTGCTCTATTCGATCATCAAGCGGCGGCGGGTCGGATGGTGGGCCGTCCATTTCATCATACCAATCGCCGTGCTGGCCTGGTATCAGTGGACGACTCAACACCTCTACGGGCGCGGTTTGCTGCTCGATGCGGCCGAATACGCCAGAGAAAGGCAGGTACTGTCGATCCCGAAGATGTATGTTGACTTTGCTTTCGCGGGCGGCTGCGTCGCGAGTGTGCTCTTCTTTGCTCGGCATTTGTGGTCGCGCGCGGCGCTTCTCTTCGCCCTCTGGTTTGCCGTCGTAGTCGCATTTGTAATTTCCTCCTTGAATGCCCTCGGCTCATCCCCATTGCCCACTGCAGAGGGGGCGCGCTGGCTGCTGGCCGGACAGCTCGCCGCCTGGGGCCCGGCCGGAGTTAGTTTGATGGTTCTGGCAGGACTCGATCTCCACCGCAACCGGAACGCCGAGTCGTTGTTCCTGTTCCTCTGGTTGATCGGTACGTTCGTCTTCGCCGGGTTCGTCAACTGGTCCACCAACGGCCGCTCGATTTTGCCGATGGCGGTTCCCGCGGGCATTCTCATCGTCCGGCGGCTGGAACAGCGATTCCCCAGGTCCAATTTGCTGCCAACGGCCGCGGTACCGCTGGTCCTCGCAGGCGCGTTATCGCTGGCCGTCACCTGGGCCGACTCGAAATTCGCCGACACGGGAAGGGTCGCCCCCAGCAAGGTCCTTGAGAAGTACCCTCTGAGCGGCAGGAAGGTCTGGTTTCAGGGTCATTGGGGATTTCAGTATTACATGGAACAACTCGGGGCCAAGGCGCTGAATGTCACGGAGGCTACCGAGATCGTCCCGGGCGACATCGTGGTGGTGCCTGCCACCAATACGAACACTCATGAGATGACGGAAGAGTGGGCTGTGGTCCGCGAAGTCATCGAGGTTCCGTCGGGGAGGTGGTTGGCCACCATGGGCAACGGGGCAGGATTCTACGCCGACGTTTTTGGGCCGTTGCCGTTCGCGTTCGGCTCCATTCCCCCGGAACGTTTCACAATCGTCGGCGTCCGACCGGACTCGCAGAAGCCCTGAACACTCCGAATACCAGGCTGCGGGCGCCGGCAAACTGGGTTATGCTCCAAGCCGGGGGCAGACTTTGAAGATGGCGGAGATTTGCCGATGCGTCTGAAAGATGAAGTAGCACTGATCACGGGCGGCAGCCGCGGTATCGGACGCGCGATCGCGCTGCGGTTCGCTCGCGAGGGAGCGAATATCGCCGTTGCCGCGCGCACACCCGGCAGCTTGCAGGCAGTCGAAACCGAAGTCCGCGCGCTCGGCCACGATGCCCTCGTGCTGCCCTGCGATGTGGGCGATGGAGCGGCGGTCCGAGAAATGGTGCGCCGCACCGAGAATCATTTCGGAAAGATTGACATCCTCGTCAATAATGCCGGCTATTTCTGCTCGCTACATCCGATTCAGGAAATGCCCGACGAAGAGTGGGACCGCTCGGTGCGATGGAACTTGACGAGCGCGTTCTACGTTTCGCGCGCCGTCCTGCCCGGCATGATCGCGCGGCGGCACGGGTCCATCATCATGATGTCGAGCCTCGGGGCTAAGGCGGCCTATCCATTCGGGACGCCGTATGCTGCGGCCAAGGCAGGACTGATTGGGCTGACGCGCGCGCTCGCGGCCGAGGCCGGACCGCACGGCGTGCGCGTCAACGCGCTCAGCCCGGGCGTGGTGGCGGGCACGGAACTGCACGAGCGCGTCAGCGCAGAGCTGGAGCGCATCGTCGGCATGAGCCCCGAGCAGCGCGAGCAGGGCGCGCGGGAGACCGCGCTGCTGCGGCGGCTGCTCACTCCCGACGATGTGGCGGCTGCCGCCCTGTTCCTTGCTTCTTCCGACTCCGCTGCTCTCACCGGGCAAACTCTGAACGTGGATGCCGGCATGCGCTTTGACTGAGCCGCCACGCCCGCCCCAGCGTGGTGGCCGAGACACGCTGCACACGGCGTGCTGAGGCACGCGGATCGTATTCATTCCTACTTGGCGATGTCGCGGTGGACAATCTTGGTGCGCAAACCCCGCTTCGCCAGGGTACGGCCAATCGTCTCGGCGATCATCACGGAGCGATGGCGGCCTCCGGTACATCCGAAGGCGATCGTCAGATAGCTCTTTCCCTCGCCGACGTAGAGCGGAATCAGGTAAGCGAGCAACTCCGAAAGGTACCGGCTGAACTCCTGAGTCTGCGGGAACGAGCGGATGTACTTGGCCACCTTGGGATGTTTTCCCGAGAGATGGTGGAACTGCGGAATGTAGTTGGGGTTGGGTAGGAAGCGCACATCAAACACCAGATCGCTGTCGGGTGGCAGGCCGTAGCGATAGCCAAAGCTGACGCAACTGATGAGCATGGAGCGCTGCGAAGCCGCGTTGCGGAAATGGTCCGTGATGAATGCACGCAGCTCGTGGACGTTGAAGCGGCTGGTGTCCACCACCAGGTCGGCGAGCTTACGAACGGTGTGGAGCTGCTGGCGCTCCGCGGCGATCCCCTGGCGCAACGACATTTTGCCGCTGAGCGGATGGGGCCGCCGCGTCTCGCTGAACCGGCGCAGCAAGACTTCCTCCTTGGCGTGAAGAAAGATCAGCAGCGTCGGCATCTGCCGCCGCAACTCCCGGTACAAAGGGGGGAACCGCCGCAGCCCCCCTCCTTCCCGGATGTCCACCACCAGCGCCGCCCGTGGTATCTCCGTGCTGTTGCGGCACAGCTCCGCGAACTTCGGGATCAAATCCACCGGGAGATTGTCCACGCAGTAGTAGCCCAGATCCTCGAACACTTTCAGCACGGAGCCTTTGCCGGAACCGCTCAAGCCCGTGACGATCACCAAATCGGTAGCGGGAACGGCCGGCCGCGCCGCCGACTCCGGCAAAGCGGCGCCTCTACTCCGTGCGGACGGAGCCTCCGCGGGACGACGGGAGGGCGCCGAACTCCCACGCGTTTCCTGTCTCGGCATCTTGGAGCGCATCTTAAGGAGAAGATACGGTGAATCGGGGCCGTGTGCAAGAGAGTAGTGGGAGGCACTCTCCACCGAGACGCCGTTGCGACGCCTTCGTTGCTAATAATGGAGAGGGATCAGAGGGCCGTCACTCGCCGCGGACGAACTCGTAACTTTCGATGGTTGCCGCAATACCGATGCCGGTATCCGCCTTGGGTTTGTCGAGTCGCACGATCCGCCCCCGGCAGCGGATGCGCACGTTCTTTCCGGCACACAGCTCCGGCGGAAGATTCAGTTCGAACTCCAGTTCCGAGCCAATTTCCATTTTCTCCGAGAAGTCGAAATAAATACCCCGCGCGCTAATGTCCCGCGTATAGGTCTCCACAGCCGCCGCAGCAGCACGCTTGCGGGGCTGCACCTTCACCTCGATGGAAAGATCATAGCGGCGGTATTTGCGGCGATCAGCGGCAGCAGTAGGCATGGTGATGATTCCTCGCCTGATCCGGTTGAGCCCTAATGCCTGGCGGCCAACTCGGACTCGATGATCTTCTCGAAAACAGAAGGGGGTTGCGCCCCGCTCACAAAGATGCCGTTGACAAAGAAGCCCGGCGTCCCGGTGACTCCCGCCCGGGCACCCTCCTGAAGGTCTTGCGCGATCGAAGACTGATACCGGCCGCTGTCGAGGCAAACCTGGAATTGTTTCCCATCCAGCCCCAACATCGCAGCGTGCTGCTCCAGAAGGTCGCGACCCAATTGATTCGGGTGTTCAAAGAGCATGTCATGATATTCCCAAAACTTGCCCTGCTCTAACGCACAGCGGGAGGCCTCTGCTGCCAGCTCCGCCTGGGGGTGGATCTGGCTCAACGGAAAGTCGCGGTATGCAAGCCGAACTTTTGTCGGATATTTCGCTAGCACGCTGCGCACCGTAGCGTATGCCTTCTGGCAGTACGGACACTGGAAGTCAGAAAATTCGACGATCGTCACCGGAGCGTTCGGGTCTCCTCGCAGCCGCGCAGGATCGGAACCAACCTGCAGCCTGGGTGGGCTCAGAAACACGTCGATCTGCGTGCCCTGGCGTAGGCTCTGGTAAAAACTCTGACGGAGTTGTTGCACACGCGTTTGATCCAGCACCTGCCGGATCTGTTCTTTCACCTGAGCCAACGGCTGGTTGATTCGATCTTTCTGACCCTCGTAAAACGCTTCGATCTCAGCGTCGGTCGCGCCGGTGAGCTTGGAATCCACCTCTTGCTGCAGCAGCTCCACTGCGGAGATGCCCCGACGGCGGGCCTCTGCCTCCACGACCTTCTGATTGATCAAACCCTCCAGCGCGTCTTGCTTCAGCTGAAGTTCCTGGTTCTTCAGTTGCTGGATTTCTGGCGCGATCTTGGAGACCAGATCCTCTTCCGTGATCGTCTGCCCACCCACTGTTGCCACGACCACGGGCTGCGATTCCGGCGACGGGGCGGACTGCGCAGCCGCAAGTCGGGCCATGCTGAGTCCCACCAGCGCGGCGATGATTGCGGTTAAGAATGCTCGCATGGACGATATCCGAAAACAGGACAGCCTTCGCGTTGGCGCACCGGAACGCGAGTGCACTGATATTTATACCGGAAATTATGGAAATCGCAATAGTTCCGGAGTCTCAATTTTGGGTTGGGACCAAGAAAGCCAAGGAGTCCTTTCCAGAAATCTGGTTCGGCGCTGGAGGCATGACCCTTGGAGCAAGCCTCTGCCAAGGGGCAAACAGCCACCGCAGGGCCTCCTGAGGGGCCGCAGCGCCTCCTCACCTAATCTACTTGCGCACCGGTCCAAACGGTCCCGTTACTCCTAGTAGTAGCCAGAAACTTGCGATTTTCCCGGTTCAGGACTGCTAGGAGTACGCCCTTCAGAGTCTGCCGTTAGTTTTTGACGCGGCGCTGGTGGGTACTGGGAATTTTCAGGTCGGCGCGGTATTTTGCCACGGTCCGGCGGTTCACGGTGATCCCCTGCTGGCACAGAAGAGCCGCGATCCGGTCATCCGTGAGAGGACTTGCCTTGTCCTCCTGCTCGATGAGCTTACCCACCTTGCGCTTGAGAATTAGCAGCGGAATATCGCTGCCCGACGGACCGTTTACCGCTTCCGAAAAGAAATAGCGCAGCTCAAACACGCCCTGCGGCGTATGCGCGTATTTGCTCGCCACGGCGCGACTCACCGTGGAGGGGTGCACGCCCACCTCCTCCGCGACATCCTTGATCATCATCGGCTTCAGGTAATCCACCCCGTAATCGAGAAAGTCCCGCTGCCGCCCGATGACGGCCTGGCACACGCGTACGATGGTCTGCTTCCGCTGCTCGATATTTTTCAGCAAGCGCATAGCGGAGCTGTAGTGCTCCTTTACATAGTTCCGTACTTCGCGGGAAGAATTCCCCGGTTCCAGCAGGCGGCGATAGGAGGGATTCAGACGGATCTGCGGAAGGTCGTCTTCGTTGACAACCGCCGCATACTCATCTCCAGACTTGACAATGAACACGTCCGGTTCGATCAATCGCGGCTGGGTCTTGTTGTACCGCTGGCCGGGGAAGGGATCGAGCTTACGGATCGCCGCCACGGCTGCAGCCACCTCTTCCACCGGCTTCTTCAGCGCCCGCGCGATCTCCTTGTACTGTTTCCCTTCCAGCAGCGCCAGATGATCGCCCACCACCTGCCAAGCAACACTTCCCTCCGCCCCCATCGCCCGGAGCTGCAACAGCAGGCACTCGCGCAGGTCGCGTGCTCCCACGCCAGGCGGATCGCATTCCTGCACCAGGCTCAGTGCCCGTTCCACCACTGGCAGCTCGACCGGCGTGCTGGCCGCAATCTCTTCCAGCGAGATCGTCAGATAACCGTTCTCATTCAGATTGCCCAAAATGGACCGAATCGCTTCCCGTAGTGCCGGGGGATGTTGGGTCAGGGTGAGCTGCCACTCCAAATGGTCAGTCAGAGAGGTAGGATTGGACAGAAGATTTTCGAAGGAGGGAAGCTCCACGACCTCGGCCTGCGGGCTGCGGTAGCCGGGGTCGAGATAGTCGTCGAAGAAGGATCCGAAATCAATATCCTCAAAGGGGTCCTCGGTACCCTCGGCCTTCAACACCTCCTGATCTGCGGGCGCTTCCGCGCGCTCCTCCTGCTCGGCCATTTCATCGAGCGAGGCCGGACCGTCTTCCAGCATCTCCTCCAGAATCGGATTCTCCATGATTTCCTGGTCGATCATCTCCCGCAGTTCCAACTTGTTCAGCACCAGGACGCTGACCATCTGGACCAGCCCAGGCGTCAGGATCTGCTTCTGGGTCACCTTCAGGTTGAGGCGCAAAGAGTTCAAGTGGCTCATAGTCGCAAGGGCTCCAGCAGGCTGTCGCCCAGATACACGCGCCTCACCTCGGGATCGTTCCCGAGTTCGGCCGGGCGCCCGCTGCGGAAGATGCGTCCGTCGTGGATGATATAAGCACGGTCCGTAACCCGCAGCGTTTCGCGCACATTGTGGTCCGTAATGAGAATTCCAATGCCGGCCTCGCGGAACTTGCTGATCATGCGCTGAATGTCCAGCACCGCGATGGGATCAATCCCCGAAAACGGCTCGTCCAACAAGATGAATCGGGGGGAGATCACCAGGGAGCGCGCGATCTCTACCCGGCGGCGCTCACCTCCCGAAAGCATGTAGCCGCGGCTGTAGCGCACCTGCCCCAAGCCAAACTGCTCGATCAGGGCCTCCAGCCGCTCGTGGCGCTCACCCCGCGACAGGGGCAGTGCCTCCAGAATCGCCAGAAGGTTCTCCTCCACGGTTAGCTTGCGGAAGACGGAAGACTCCTGCGGGAGGTATCCGATGCCGCGCCGGGCGCGCCGATACATCGGCCAGCTCGTCAAGTCCTCGCCGTCCAGCAGGACCTGACCGGAGTCCGGTTCCACTAAGCCCACCATGATGTGAAAGGTAGTGCTCTTGCCGGCGCCGTTCGGTCCCAGCAGCCCTACCACTTCCGCAGGGCATACCTCCAGGGAAACGTTATCAACGACCTTGCGGCCTTTGTAGGACTTGCAGAGATCCTCAGTTTGAAGCATGATCGCGGTCGGCGCCGGGGGATTCTGTTCCCTTGCCTCCCGCTGGGGAAGGTTCAAACGTCAGAAGGCCCTTCGCTTCCGAAAACGGCAACCCTTTTAAGGAGGAGCGCTCCAGCGGGTTTCGGTTCGTGAGCCCGGCTCGCCTTCCACCCGAATGCTATCACCGCCCAAAAGGTAAGTCAATTTGGAGCCTCGGGTAATCCCCTGGGAGGGATCGGTCACCGTTGCGAGATTCCCGTAGAGAAACACCTGACCCTGCGCCGGAAGGTACTCCGCACGATCTCCCGTGGCCGTTCGTGAACCGTCCGTAATGCGCACTCCGCTGCTCGCAACCGCTTCCTGAAGCGACCCTGCCGACTTCGCAAGGCTCGCCGGTGTCCCGCGGCTAGAGGGCTTGAAGAAAAGGTCCAGCTCTCCCGAGGTCATGACTCGGGCAGCATCTTCCAGCCGCACATTGCCGCTGTAGTGAGCCCGGCGCTCTCCCTCCCCGTAGAGCAAGGAATCGGCTCGGATTACGTAGTAGGACGGCGTGGAACGGAGTGCGCCCGTTTCTGCCCTGGCGTTGCCGGGCATCGGAACGTCTCCGAACACGCTGTAGATCCGCCCCTGCGCCCGCAGTTCTTCTTTTTCTTGCAGCCATTGGATCTGGTTCGCTTCCAAGAGAAAGTCTTCTCCCTGCCACAAGCGCGCATGGCCGGTATATTCTGCCCGGTCGTCCGCGCGGAAATATTGCAGCCGGTCAGCCACGACTTGGATGGGCTCGTCTGGCGTGCTGCCAACGGAGGGCGTGGAGTAGAAAGTAGAGGATACGTTGCCCTCGGCGTTGAGCGCACCACTTTCCGTTGCCACTTCCATCCGGGTAGCGGCAACGCGCGTCTGCGGATTCCACGCCACCGGATTCCCGCTGAGGACGATGTTGCCATTCGCAATCGTATAGTCTCCTTGCTCGGCCTGAGCCTGGCGGTCCGCTTCCTGATACCGGAAGTGCCCCCACTGCCGGACCCGCTCGAGGTCCCGGCTGTCGGGAGCGAAGCTGGCTTCCAGGAAGTCGCTCGTGGTGACCCGCTGCCTGGAAACCGCCCCGGTATCCTCCGTCAGAACGCGTACGCTGCCCTGGGCCGAAAACGCCGACAAGGCGCCTGCGCGGCCAAAGCGCATGTCGAACCGATCCGCGGTCACAGTGCGGCGGTCCGCGCCCGCCTGACCCGGCAACAGTTGCAGGCTCGCAGAGGAGTACGTCTGTGCGCTCTCCATCGTCTTGCCGTCTGGCAGCATCGTCATCTCAGCCTGCTGCCCCGTAAGAATCTGCGTGGACCCCGCGCTCCGCAATACCATCCGGACTTGCCCCTCGGCGTTCACGCGGGTGAGCAGCCCGCTCGCATCGTCAAACGACATGGCAACGCGCTGTGCGGTGCCCTCCCGGCTCTGGCCTCCAGGAAGCGACTGCGTTTTCCACTCGACCGACTGGGCCAGATGCAGGCCCACGACCTTCCCGCGAGGGTTGAACTGGATCTCGCCTTGTTCCGCACGCGCCTCCCCGCTGTATCCCGGAGCAGCTTCCCTGAGCCGCACCTTCCCTTCCAGCCGCGCCTGCTGGACTTGGTAGTCTGTACCGAGCACGATTTCGGCTCGCGTGGATTCCATCTGACGCGCCCCCTGCTCGATTCGGACGGAGTCTCCTAGCTCAATCGTTCCACCGTCGCGCGCGAAGTATAAATTGCCCGCCACAACATGTGTGCCCACCCAGGAAGCATCTGTTCCCGGCGTGTTCCCCTTAATGAGAAACTCTACGTCGGACTTCAACTCCAGAATCTCCTGCTTCGGATCGTACCGTGCTCCCCGCGAAGTCCCCTCGCCCTGCTCGAGACGAAACCGAACCGGAGCGTCCGTAGCGGCCACCCCGCTCGCCTGATCGAAACGAAGGCCAGACGTAACGAGGGAGACCGCGGAGACCGGGCGTCGAGTGCCGGCAGTCGAAGCCGAGGCCGGCGATCCCAGTGGCACGTTGAATTGCATCTCCACCTCTCCTGGGATGACCATGGAGTTCCCAGCCGGATCGTACTCGCAATCCTTGGCCGTAATCTGATCTTCTCGGGATCCGTCCTTCCCAAAAATCCGAATCGTCACGTCGTGCAGAAGCGCCTTGCCCGAATCCTTGAAGTTCGTAACCTGATCGGCATGAACCGTGTAGAGGATCTGATCCTCCACGGTCTTCGAAAGAGAAAACGATTGCGTTTGCTGCCCGACATCGGCGGAGATCGGTGCCGGCTGTGGAGGTGCACTGCGGCGCTGCGCCCGGCGGGACATGTAACTCGCCCACGTGGCTCCCCCGACAATTACCAGGCTTGCCAGCACCAGCCACCGTACAGCGCGGACGCGCGTTTGCCAGGCCATTTTTGCTGTTCCTGCTCCACTATAGGCGATTCGCATTTTGCAAACAACTCAGCTCCAAGACGCGCTGGTTGCTCCGGAAGATGCACTGCCGAACGATTCCCGCACTACAATAGGCTCTGCGCAAAACGGCGACAGGGGGTATTCATGGCGCGAGCAATCGAGGGCAAAGTAGCGGTTGTGACCGGAGGATCGCGGGGCATCGGCTACCGCATCGCCGAACGGCTGTTGCAAGAGGGTGCCTGCGTTCTTATCTGCTCGCGTCGAGCAGAAGCCGTCGAAAAGGCAACTGCCGCGTTGAAGGAACAGGCGCCGGGGCGCGCAGAAGGCGTCGTTGCCGACGTGCGCGACTATGCTCAAGTCGAGGGTGTCATGGCTCTGGCCGAAAAGAAGTTTGGCGGCCTCGACATCCTGGTCAACAACGCCGGAGTGGGCATTTTCCGGCCCGTGGACGAACTGACGCCGGAGGAATGGAGTGAGGTGATCGACACCAATCTCTCGGGTTGCTTCTACTGCGTTCGCGCGGCAGCGCCGCGCATGAAGCGCCGCGGCGGCGGCTACATCTTCAACATCAGCAGCCTCGCGGGTAAGAACGCCTTCGCTGGAGCTGCCGCGTACAACGCGTCCAAATTCGGGCTGAACGGTCTCAGCGAAGCCATGATGCTCGACCTCCGCTACGACAACATCCGTACCAGCTACATCCTGCCCGGCAGCGTGGAGACGGAGTTCGGCGGGCATTCCTCGAAAGCGACTTGGAAGCTCACCCCGGATGACGTGGCGCAGTGTGTCATCGACCTTCTGAAATCCGACCCGCGAGCTATGCTCAGCCGGGTGGAAATGCGGCCCAGCCAGCCTCCGCGAAAATAGGCGGACATGGGATCCTGCTCAGTTCGAGAGCAAGGCGGAGACGATGCGCGCGGAGGCTTTGCCGTCTCCGTAGGGATTGACGGCATGGGCCATGGCATCATAGGCGGACCGATCGCTGAGCAGGCGCCGGGCTTCCTCGACGATGCGGTGCGTGTCGGTGCCAACCACTTTGGCGGTTCCGGCCTCGACTCCCTCCGGGCGCTCCGTCACTTCGCGCAGGACCAGCACGGGCTTGCCCAAGCTGGGCGCTTCTTCCTGAATACCACCGGAGTCGGTGAGCACTAGGTAAGCGCGCTTCAGGAGCTGCACCAGCGGCAGATATTCGATGGGCGGAAGCAAAGTAATATTCTGCACACCGCCGAGAATCCGCTGCACAGGCTCCTGCACGTTGGGATTGAGGTGGACTGGATAGATGATGTGCACCTGCCCATGCCCGCCCACAGCCAGCTCGCGTAGCGCGTGGCAGATGCCTTCCATCGGCGCACCAAAACTCTCGCGCCGGTGCGCGGTCACCAAGATTAGCTGGACGCCCGGCCGGTCCCAGAGCGGCGCATCCGGCGACAGCGTCAGCAAATCAAACGGTTGCTCGGCAGCCCATAGCAGCGCGTCAATGACGGTGTTGCCGGTGACGAAAATCTGGTTCTCCGGCACGCCCTCGCGCAGCAGGTTGCTTCGCGCGAGTTCGGTAGGAGCAAAGTGTGCGTCCGCGATGACGCCGGCGATGCGGCGGCTGATCTCCTCCGGAAACGGGCTCCACTTGTCGTGAGTGCGCAGGCCAGCCTCGACGTGCCCCACGCGGACGCGCGCCAGGTAAGCGCCGAGCGAGGCGGCCGCCACCGTGATGGTGTCGCCCTGCACCAGAACCCAGTCGGGCTGTACGGCTTGCAAAACGGGTTCCAGGCGCGTGAGGGTCGCCGCCGCTACCTGGGAGGGCGACTGGTTCTGCTCCATCACATTGAGGTCATAGTCGGGAGCAATACCAAACAGGCTGAGCACCTGGTCCAGCATCTGGCGATGCTGCGCCGTGACGCACACTTTCGAGGTAATCTGACCCGGATGCCGGCGCAACTCGCGGATGACGGGCGCGAGCTTGATGGCCTCCGGGCGCGTGCCAAACACGGACAGGATCGTTTTCGTGGAGCGGCTCATCATCCAGCCCTTGGCAAACCGTTGGCAGACCGTGGGAACGCTGTTCGCGCGGAGTATAGCAGAAGCAGGATTGCCACATCTTCTATCCCCAGTTCCATCCGCCCTCTGGCACCTTTGGGGTCACACCCCGCCGTGGGACCAACAGTACCGGAACAATTTCTGTCCGAAAAGGGGGAGTCAGCGATTGACAGTGTGGGACAACGGCTGCTTATAATGGCGAGGCTGGCAAGATTGGCGAACATTTCCCAGAGTGGAATCGAACAGCCGGGCGATCGCGGCTGCCTGCAAGTCAAGCTTAGTGAGTGCCGGATGCCGAAGAACAAGCTCTCTCTCCAGGACACGATTCGCATCAGCGATGACGTTGTGTTCCGGCAACTGGAGGGCGAAGCGGTCATCCTGAACCTGGAGACCGGAGTCTACTTCGGCCTGAATGAGGCCGGCACCCGAATCTGGAGCCTGCTCCAGGAAGATGGCTCTTTGGAGCGCGTGGTCGAGCGGATGCAGAACGAATATGCCGTTTCTGCGGAAGCGCTCCAAGAAGACGTTTTGCGGCTGGTAGACCAGATGCTGGAGAAGGGGCTGGTCCGTCCTGCCTCTGGAATCGCGCTGCAGCCGTAGAGAGACCTTCCATGAACAGACTGGCAAAAGCAGCTCGGCTTTCCGCCAGCGATTGGTGGGTCCTGGTGCGCGCCGGTGCATTGCTGCCGGCTGCAGGAATGGCCCTGCGGCTGCTGACGTTTCGCAGCATTCGATCCGGGATGCAGCAGCGTGCGCTGCGCCGTATGCACGGTCGGCGTCGGCCTGTGAGCCCGGAGCGCGCTGCCTATCTGGTGGCCCTCGCGGCGCGCTACTCTCCCTGGAAGCCAACCTGTCTGGAACAGTCGCTCGTTCTTTACTACCTGCTGCGCAAGACGGGCGTCGAGGTCCGATTTGTCATCGGGACGACAACTCCGCCGACGGGCTTTGCGGCCCATGCCTGGGTGGAACACAGCGGCCGCGTGCTGGGCGCTCAGCCGGAGGACGGCTATCAGGAATTGGTCAGCGTAGAGAACGCTGCAATCCGTCAGAACCTATGAGCGCCATCGCTGGAATCTATAACCTGGACGGCCACCCCGCGGACACTTCGCTGCTCCAGCGCATGGGCAGCGCCATGTCGCACCGCGGGCCGGATGGCGACGAGCGTTGGCTTTCGGGTCCTGTGGCGCTGGCGCACAGCATGCTGCACACCACGCCGGAATCGCTCCGGGAAGAACAACCCCTCACGGATGAATGCGGTGCGCTATGCCTGACGTTGGACGGACGGGTGGATAACCGCGACGAATTGCGTGCAGCGTTCCGCTCCAAAGGCACGCGGCTGCGCTCGGACACGGACGCTGAACTGGTCTTGCGCGCCTACCAGGCCTGGGGCGAGGACTGCCCGCGACACCTACTGGGAGATTTTGCTTTCGCGATTTGGGATGGCCGCGAGCGACAACTGTTCTGCGCACGGGATATTTTGGGCCTGAGGCCTTTCTATTATCGGGTCACAGCGGGGCGGTTCTTGTTCGCTTCGGAATTGCACGCGCTGCTGGAAGGTCCGGAGGTTGTTCGACGCCCCAACGAAGGAATGGTCGCGGAATTTCTTGCGGGCGCCGTGACCAGCCAGGAAGAAACTCTGTTTGAAGACATCCTGCGCTTGCCCCCGGCTCATGGGCTGATGGTTCGCGAGGGCCGCGTGCGGAGATTCCGCTACTGGGATGTGGATCCGCAGCGGGAGATTCGCTACCGCGCCGATGCGGACTACGTGCAGCAGTTCCGCGAGATCCTCCGAGAAGCCGTGCGCTGCCGGCTCCGCAGCCATGGCCCCCTGGGAGCGCATTTGAGCGGGGGCGTGGACTCTTCCTCCGTGGTGGCTACAGCGCAGCATCTGGTTCGAGACGGCGCGGCCGAGGACCACGGCTTCGAAACGTTCTCTCTGATTTTCCCTGGCCTGCCGTGCGACGAGAGCGGCTGCAGCCGTGCGGTTGCCGAGCAGTGGAGTTGCCGGGCGAACTACCTGCCGCCAGCCAGCCTGGGAAGCGAGTACTATGCGGAGCAGGCGCGCCGCTACCAGGATTTTCCGGACTATCCGAACGGCGGTCCCCTGATGCATCCGGTCCATTCCTTGGCCCAGGCCAAGGGCATCCGCGTGATGCTGACCGGACAGGGGGGCAACTACTGGCTGGAGGGAAGTCCGGAACACTTGGCCGATCTGCTGCGAGGCTTCCGTGTGGCTCCGGCCTTCCGGCAAGCCTGCGACGACACCGCTTTCTTGGGAGCGTCTTCGCCGGCCCGTCTGCTGTGGCAGCATGGCCTGAAGCCTCTGGCGCCGCCACGGTTGAAGCGGGCCGCGAAACAGATGCTGCGAAAGTCTGTGGAGAATCTCTTTCCCTGGATTTCTAGCGACTTCGCCGAGCGCGTTGCGCTTTCGGATCGCCTCCAGCCCGCAGGGGTCGCTCCTCGATTTAGGAGCTTTGCCAAGCGAGCCGTGTACCAGGGAGGCTTTTCCGGCGCTCTGCTGCACTGGCGGGAGCTGGCGGAGCGCACGGCGGCGCAGTATGGAATTGAGGAACGCCACCCGCTGCACGACCGGCGTGTGATTGAGTTCGCACTGGCGGTGCCCCACGAGCAGCTCTGGCGGGGACGCTATCCCAAACACATTCTGCGCCAAGCGCTCGCAGGCGATCTGCCGGACGGGGTGCGGAACCGGATCGTCCAGGCTGATTTTATGCCCCTGTTTCAGACGGCATTGGAGCAATGGAGCGCCACAGATCGCTTTCGCTCGCTCGCCATCGCGTCGCGCGGCTGGGTGGACGCCGAGCAGTTCCGGGCACTTTGCGAACGAGCCCGCGCCGCCGCTGACGGAGCGCTTTGGCACGTTTCCAGAATCTTTGGTATCGAGACGTGGTTCCGAACCGCCTTTCCGGACGGCGATGGTTCTGGATCGAATTCCCGGCTGGGCGAGCAGGAGGAGCTGCAGTGGGTATAAACTTGGATTCGAGCTTCCCGGGAAAATCGAGGGGGAATTGAATGGAAGAGGAAAAAACGAAGCCGGCTTCGGAGGCGGAAACCCGCAAGCCGTACGGCGCGCCCGTGTTGGTGGAATACGGCAGCATCAGCAAGCTGACGTTGAACAATGTCGGCTCGTTCGCGGACGCCTCCGGCTTTATGATGGGAGTTTGTCTATAAGGCCGCTCCGCGCGGCGTGAGCGTCGCGGGGCTGCGGACGCACGGAGGGTTCCTCTGTCGCTGATTCTCGATGAACACCGCACCTACCTGGCCGACAAGCCTCGCATTGCGGCGTTTTCGAAGGCCGTCGAGGAGGTGGTGCGGCCCGGCGACGTCGTAGTGGACCTGGCATCCGGCACCGGGATTCTCGGCCTGCTCGCATGTCGCGCCGGAGCCCGGCGTGTTTACTCCATCGAGCAGGGCGGCATGATAGGCGTTGCCCGCGACATTTGCCGAGCGAATGGCTATGCCGATCGCGTCGTGTTCATCCAAGAGCATTCCCACCGCGTGGAGCTTCCCGAAAGAGCGGACGTGGTCATCTCCGACCAGATCGGACGATTCGGGTTTGAGGCCGGAGTGTTCCAGTTCTTCCGGGATGCGCGCCGGCGGTTCCTAAAGCCCGAAGGAAAGCTGATCCCGGCGCAAATCCGGCAGTGGATCGCGCCCGTGGAGGCTCCCGAGATGTTGGAGCAGATCGAGTTCTGGAACAACTCCTCTAGCGGCTTCAACTTGCGTCCCGCGCGCAACCTGGCCGCCAATACCGGTTACCCGGTGATGTTGCAACCGGGACATCTGTTGAGCGAGCCAGCCTGCTGCGCTACGCTGGACCTGCTGGAATTCGACTCCGATTCCTGGAGCCTGGAGGTCGCGCTGACGGTGAGCCGCGCCGGGCAGCTCCATGGAATCGGCGGGTGGTTCTCCGCGCAGCTCTCGCCCGGCGCCAGCATGACGAACTCGCCGTTAGCCCCGGACAGGATTGACCGCAGGAATCTCTTCCTGCCCATTGACCATCCGGTCGCGGTAGAACCGGGCAACTCCGTCCGCGTTCAGATGCACATCATCCCGAGCGAATTGATCCTCACCTGGAAGTTGGAAGTGGCCGAAGCCGCTGCGGGCCAGAACGGGGCGCCGCCTAAAGCGCGGTTTTCGCATTCTACGCTGCAGGGAATGCTGCTGACGCCGGACGATTTGCGGCGCACGCAGCCGCAGTTTGTGCCTCAGCTCAATCCTTGGGGCCGGGCGCGTCGCTCCGTCCTGGAGCTGTGCGACGGCAGCCGGGCGCTCTCCGACATCGAGCAGGAAGTCTGGCGCCGCCACTCGAATCTGTTCCCGTCGCTGCAGGAGGCGGCCGCCTTCGTTGCCGAAGTGGTCACGCGCTACTCGGCGTAGCGGGACTGCGGAAGGAACCGGACGTGCTGGTGGGTGTTTATTCTGACTTCTAACTTCTGATTCCATTTCTCCTCTATGCCCTGGTTTGCCGTGTGCGATGTCGTCGTGGAAAGCGGCGTGCCGTTTCCGGAGCTTCCTCTGGTGGACGGGAACCACGCGGACTTGTGGTTTGAATTGCGCGACTCCGGACCGCTTCTGGCAGAGACTTGCGAGTGGTTCCATCGTTGGGAGAGTCCAGGAGGGGAAACCTGGCTGCTGCTGGGCAAGCGAACTCGAGACTACCTGCTGCGCTTCCCGGACTTGGCAGACTTCCTGGTCTCCGCTAGCGGAAAGAACATTTGCTGCTGTCCGCACGCAGAGACGCCCGCTGAGACCGTCCGGCACTTGTTTCTGGACCAGGTGCTGCCGCTCGTGCTCAGCCAGCGTGGTCGCGTGGTGCTGCACGCCAGCGCGGTGGCAGCGCCCGAGGGAGCCATCGCGTTCTTGGGGGCCACCGGGGCGGGAAAATCGACCTTGGCAGGGAGCTTTTGCCGGTTCGGCTGGCCGCTCCTCACCGACGACTGCTTCCTGCTGCGCGAACAAGCGGGACGGATTGTCGTGGTGCCGAGCTACCCCGGCCTGCGGTTGTGGGAGGACTCCCTCGCCGGACTGGATTGGAAGGACGCGGCATTGGCACCCAGCGCCCATTACACGGAGAAACGGCGGATTCAGGCCGACCGCGGATCTCTGGCAGTTTGCCGCGCCGCCGTGCCGCTCGCCAAAATCTTCGTGCTGGAGCCGCCCGCTCCCGGCGGGACGCAGCCGCTCTCGATTACCGCGCTGCGGCCGAGCGAAGCGCTCATCGAGCTGGTGCAGCGCTCTTATTGCCTGGACATCACTGACCGGGAGCGCATCCGTGAACAGTTTGAGCTGCTGGGACGCGTCGCAGCAAGCGCGCCGGTGGCCCGCCTGCGATTTCCCCGCGATTACTCCCGGCTGGCCGCGGTCCGCGAAGCGATTCTTGGCAACGGCAAGGGGTCTTAGGCCACGCACCATCGCCGACGCTACGGAACGAAACGCGGCCAGGGATGCAGCGAGTCCCGGAACGTTGTCAACTCCAACCGGTTTCCATCGGTTGAAACCGTCACGGCGCCGTCCTGATCGGTGCGGTAGGTACGGACCCCGGCGACGCGCAACGCCTCCAGAGTTTCGGCGTTAGGATGGCCAAAGCGGCCGAACGCGCCCACGGAAATGATCCCGAAGCGGGAGGCCGCGCGCTCCAGAAAGGCCGGAGTGCTCGACGTCTTGCTGCCGTGATGCGCGACTTTGAGGATTTCGCTCGCAAGAGGAAGGCCGTCTTGGAGCAGGTGGCGTTCCATGCGTGCTTCCACGTCGCCCGGCAGCAGCATGTGGCGTGCTCCATAGCCCAGGCGCAGCACGATGGAATCATCGTTGCCCGCCCGCCGTGGCGCCCACCCCGGTGGCGGCGACAAGACCTCTACCTGGACTCCATCAATCGTGCGGTGCTCCCCCTCCTGCGGACGCATAACGCGGGCGCCGGCCCGCTGTGCATCCGCGCGCAGCCACTGCATGTTGCGGTCGCCGGCATCGGGGCCGATCCAGAATTCTCTCACCGGAAAATTCGCCAGCACGGATTTCATGCCGCCGTAGTGGTCTATGTGGTCGTGCGTGAGCACCACATAGTCCAGCCGCTGAATGTTGCGTGACCAGAGATAGGAAGAGACCACATCCTCTCCCACGTCGAATTGCGGCGGCGGAGAGCCGGGAACGGGGATGGCCCCGCCGGCGTCAATCAGCATCGTCTGGCCCTGCGGGAAGCTCACCAAGAGCGAGTCGCCCTGGCCCACGTCCAGCACCGTCAGTTCCAGCCCTCCGGGCGCAACACCGGGCGCGTAGGGAGCGAGCGTCAGGACCACACACAGCACCGCGAGCGCTGCCGCCGGGGTCCAAATCCAACGCGAGCGGCGCCCTGCCAGCACGGCAGTCGCAATCAACAGGGCCAAGAAGCTCAGCCAGAGCCACACGGGTGGGGAGGGCACCCGGTTGTTCAGGCTGGAGAATTGTGCCGCCCACGATGCTACGGACTGCAGCGCAAATGCGATCCCGCCGAGCAGTGCTCCCAATGCTGTGGCGGGCGTCCACCACACCAACGAGAGAAATAGAACGGGCATTCCGATCAGAACGATAGCGCTCGCCAGCGGCAGGATCAGCAGGTTCGCAAACAGCCCGGACCAGGTAACTCGATGAAAATATCCAGCCATTAACAAGGTGAGCCCCGCCTGCACCAGCAGAGTGAACAGAATGCCTTCCGCCAGCCACAGCAGCACTACGGCACTGTGGCTGAGGCCCACGCGCAGCCAGCGCCAGAGTCGCCGGGGACCTCGCGACGGCGGGCAGAGGTAATCCAGCAGTACGCGCACGTCCTGGCGGAACTGCAGCTGATTGGGGCTGAGCAGGCGGTCCTGCTCGCGGTCCTCCAGATGCTGCAGCGCCCGCCGGTACGGCAGCACAGCCCATTCCACCAGCGGCAATGCAATCGCCGCCAGCACCAACACCGCAAAAAAAGAGAGCTGAAAGCCGCTGTCTCTCAAGTCCGAAGGGTGCAGCAGGAGCAAGATCCAGGCCGCTGCCGCGGTGGAATTGAGCAACGCGTTTTGGCGGTAAAACAGGCGCGCCACCAGGAACAGCAGGAACATCAGCGCGGCGCGGGCTACGGAAGCGCCTCCTTGGGCCAGCAGCGCAAATCCCACCACGGCTCCTGCAACCAGCAGCGTGCCGAGCCACTGCGGCAGGCGCGAGCGGGTCACCACCCACAGCAGCGGCAGCGCCAGCGCCCAGACGTTCCATCCCGACACCACCAGCACATGATAGGTGCCGCTGTTTTGAAAGGCAGTCTCGGTGGCGCCGCTGAGCCACTCGTCGTCGCCCAGCAGCATAGCCTTCAGCACGCCACTTCTCCCGGCGAGGCCGTCGCCGTTCGGATACATCCGATCCAGGTTCTCCAGGAGGCGTCCGCGAAGCGCGTAGAGATAAGAGAGCGATCGACTGCCGGAGCGGCCAGGCAGAACCTGCAGCTCCTGAGGATCTCGCACCAGACCCGTAAACAGAATGCCCTGGCGGCGCATGTATCCCTC